>NZ_BACW01000061.1:0-7743 GCF_000333315.1 Curtobacterium sp. B8 | reverse complement strand
ACGGCGGCCGGGTTGTCCCTTGCGGGGGCAAACTTTTCGGACGGGGGGATTGGACGGTGCCGTCGTTGTCCGCCAACGGGGACTTCGTACGACGGCGGCGCCTCGCGATCGGCCGACGGGGTCAGACGCTCGCGACGAAGCCGACCTCGAGCAGCAAGTTCGCGTGTGACCGCTGTTCGCCCGTGGCGATGACGAGCCCGGTCTCCGGCGCCCGGACGGCGTCGTAGAAACGCGAACCGGTCGAGCGACCCGAACGGCACGTCCGGCCCGAGGATACGCCGGTAGCCGTCGTGCGCCGCCACCGGGGCGTCCGGCGGCGCCGTCATCACGGTCGCGGCCTCGAAGGGCACGGCGTCGAGGAGCGTCGTCAGGACCTCGTCGACGTCGAGCACGCCCGGACGCCAGTTGAGGTGCACGAGCTCCGCCCGGGGGTGCATCGCGGTCGCGAACGGGTAGTTCCCGTCGGCGACGAGCACCCGCGACCCGTGGCCGAGCGAGGCCAGCGCGCTCAGGGTCGGGCGGTGGGTCAGCGTGTAGCGCAGCATCAGTCCTCCGGGGTCGTCGTGGATGGTCCGAGGTGGGCGACGGACCCGCCGGCGACGAGCCGCGGTGCGACCACGACGTCGACCGGCGGCGCCGGGGGAGTGGCCCCGGCGGTCCGTTCGGCGAGCCGTTCCCGGATGCGGTCGGCGGCCCGTACGGCGAGTTCGTGCGTGGGCTGTTCGATGACGGTGAGCTTCGGGACCGTCACCTGCGCGAGCTCGCGGCCGTCGAACCCCAGGACCGACATCTCCCGACCCAGGGTCAGCCCGGACTCGTTCAGGGCGATCACCGCCCCGATGGTGAGCTCGTGGTTCGCGCAGAAGACCGCCGTCGGACGCTCCGGCAGCACGAGCAGCCGCTGCATCGCCGCCTGCCCGTGCTCCACCGTGAGCGGACCGGTGAGCACGGCCTCCGGTGCCGGGTCGACCCCGGCCCGGGCGGCGGCGGCACGGAAGCCCTGCACCCGGCCGCGCATGGTCGACACCGCGGGATCGCCACCGACCACACCGAGCCGCCGGTGCCCGTGGTCGACCAGGTGCTGCGCGGCGAGGGCCCCGGCGCGCTCGTTGTCGAGGAAGACCCCGTCGGTCTCGAGCCCGTCCGCCCGCCAGTCGATCTGCACGACGGGGACGTGCTCGGCGGCGCGTGCGAGCGGGACGACGTCGTGCGGGGAGGGGACGGCGATGATCCCGTCGACCATGCGGCTGCGCAGCAGGTCGACCGCTCCGGCCCCGGCGTCCGGGCTCGACGACACGATGACGCTGCCGCCGGTCGGTCGGAGGGCGCTCTCGACCCCGGCGATCACCGTCAGGTGGAAGTCGTTGTCGAGCGCGGGCAGGAGCACCCCGATCGTGCCGGACCGTCGGGAGCGCAGGCTCCGCGCGAACGCGTTCGGGAGGAAGCCGAGGGCCGTCGCCGCACGCTCGATGGCGCGGGCGTTCTCCGCCCGGACCGTCCCGCCGTTGTAGAACTTCGAGATCGTCGCGAGCGACAGCCCGGTCTCGCGCTGCAGGTCCTTGTAGGTCGCCGTCACGCGAGGCCGCCCGGGATCGTGCCGTCCTCGTCCCACAGGTCGTGCCAGCTCGTGGCGCCGGGCCACAGGAACACCTGTCCCTTGATGAGCCGTGCTCCTCGGTCGACCGCCGCCATCGCCCGGAGCTCGTCGGGAGTCAGCGGGTCGGCGAGTGCACCCTCGAGGTTCGCCCGGTACTGCTCCGGCTTGACCGAGAACGGGATCGGGACCTGCCCGCGGGCGACGGCCCACTGCAGGCACACCACGGCCGGGTGCACGCCGTGGGCCTCGGCGATCCGGAGGACGGTCGGGTGCTCCACGTCCACCGGATCGTCGTCGGTGCGGTCGCGCTCGGGGCGGGACGGCGATCCGAGCGGCGAGTAGCCGACGGGCTGGATGTCGTTGTCCACGCAGAACCCGAACAGCTCGGGTTGCTGGAACGTCGGGTGCAGCTCCATCTCGTTGAGGGACGGCAGCACGCGGGCGTCCCGGAGCAGCAGCCGGAGCTTCGGGACGGTGGTGTTCGAGGTCCCGAGGTGCCGCACGACCCCCTCGTCGACGAGCCCCTCGAGCGCACGCCACAGCGCCGTGTAGGCGGCGTGGTCGTACGGGCGCGCCGTCCGGTCGCGGTCCTCGACCGAGGCGTGCGGCGCGTGGTGGTTCGGGAACGGCCAGTGCACGAACACCGCGTCGAGGTGGTCGGTGCCGAGGTCCCGGAGTGAACGACGGACCGAAGCGACGGCAGCGTCCGGGTCGTGCGCGTCGTTCCAGACCTTCGACATAACGAAGAGGTCGTCGCGCGGGACACCGCTCGCCGCGATCGCCCTGCCCACCGCGGCCTTGTTCGGTAGACCGCCGCGCAGTCGACGAGCCGGTACCCGGCTCCAGTCCGCCGCGCACGGCGGCCGCGACCTCCTCCGGCCCGTACCGGTCGGAACCGAAGGTCCCGAGGCCGATCACGGGGATCGTCGCGCCGGTCCGCAGGGTGCGTGTGGTCGCGGTGTCCATGGGTGGTCCTCTCGGGAGCGGGGCGACGGGTCGGACGACCCGGAGCACGACGAGCCGAACGGTAGACGGAACGTTTCGGATCGACCGTCACGACACAGGCTAGCGCTCCGGCTGGCGGGAGCGTAACGTTTCGTGCAACTCGAGGAGGAGTGATGACCGCACCGCACGACCTGCCCCGCATCGACCCGGAGACCCTGCCGGAACCGGTCGACGTCCACGACAACTCGGAGGCGCTGGCCGCGGTCCGGGCGGTGATCGCCGCGGGGCCGTACGACGCGACCTGGGAGTCGTTGCAGCGGTACACGCCGCCGCGCTGGTACCAGGACGCGAAGTTCGGCGTCTTCCTGCACTGGGGCGTCTACTCCGTGCCGGCGTTCCGGAACGAGTGGTACTCGCGCGACATGTACCGGGAGGGCACGCCCGAGTTCGAGCACCACGTGGCGACGTACGGTCCGCAGTCCGGGTTCGGGTACAAGGACTTCATCCCGTCCTTCACCATGGAGCGGTTCGACCCGCACGCCTGGGCGGCCCTCTTCCGTCGCGCCGGGGCGCAGTTCGTGGTGCCGGTCGCCGAGCACCACGACGGGTTCGCGATGTACGACACGGACCGCTCCCGGTGGAGCGCGGCCCGGATGGGACCGGAGCGCGACGTGTTCGGTGACCTCCTCGGCGCGGTCGACGACGCGTTCATGGTCCGGGGTGCGTCGTCGCACCGGGCCGAGCACTGGTTCTTCATGAACGGCGGTACCCGGTTCGACTCGGACGTGCTCGACCCACGGTTCATCGACTTCTACGGCCCGGCGCAACGGGAGGAGACCGCGCCGAACGAGCGGCACCTGGAGGACTGGCTGCTCCGGACCGTCGAGGTGATCGACAAGTACCGACCGCAGGTGCTGTGGTTCGACTGGTGGATCGAGCAGCCAGCGTTCGAGCCGTGGCTCCGGACCCTCGCCGCGTACTACTACGACCGCGCCGCCGAGTGGGGCCGCGAGGTCGTCATCAACTACAAGTGGCAGGCGTTCGCCGAGGGCTCGGCGGTCTACGACATCGAGCGCGGCGCGATGGGCGCCACCCCGCCGTTCGTCTGGCAGAACGACACCGCGGTGTCGAAGACCGCGTGGTGCTGGGTGGAGGGGCACGACTACAAGACCGCGCGGGACCTCGTGGCGGAGCTCGTCGACGTCGTCGCGAAGAACGGGGTGCTCCTGCTCAACGTCGGCCCGAAGCCGGACGGCACCATCCCCGAGCCGGAGCAGCAGCTGCTCGAGGACATCGGGCGCTGGCTCGTCGTGAACGGGGAGGCGATCTACGGCACGCGCCCCTGGACCGTGTCGGGCGAGGGGCCGACCCACGTGCAGGCGGGATCGTTCGTCGACGCGGACCTGCCGGTGTACGTCGCCGAGGACGTCCGCTTCACCCGCCGCACCGACGTCACCGGCGAGTACGTCCACGCGGTCCTCCTCGCCGACCCCGCGGACGGGACGGTCCGGATCCGGTCCTTCGGCAGCGGTGCCGGCCTGCTCACCCGTCCCATCAGGAGCGTGCAGGTGCTCGGCGTCGACGGCGAAACCGCCTGGACGCAGACCGTGGAGGCCCTCGAGGTCGTGGTCCCGCGGTCGACGAGCCCGCACTCCGGCCCCGTGGTGAAGGTGTGGCTCGAGCCGGAGACGCCGCCGGAGCGGACCGACAGCCTGCACGGCTGACACGCTGAGGTGAGCACCCCTCGGACTGGAGGCGTGGAACGCCGCGCACTGATCCTGGAGGCCGCCGCCCACGAGTTCGAGCGCGTCGGCTACGCCGCCACGACCATCGCGGCGGTCGCCCGCGAGGCGGGTGTTCCGCAGGGGACGCTGCACTTCCACTTCCCCACGAAGGTGTCCCTCGCGCTCGGCGTCATCGACGAGCAGAACGTCAGGACCTTCGACGTCGTGAGCCACGTCGACTCGTCGCCCACCGTGGCGCTCGTCGCGGCGTCGAAGGGCATCGCCGGGATGCTCCTCACCGACCCCGTCGTGAGCGCGGGCATCCGGCTCTCCCTCGAACGCGGCGAGTTCGGTGCGGCGACGGCGGCCTTCTACGAGCAGTGGATCGGCGGGATCAGCGACCTGTTCCGCCTCGCGATCGCGGCCGGTGAACTGCGGACGGAACTGTCCGCGGAGGAACTCGGCGCGACCGTCGTGCCGATGTTCACCGGGGTGCAGCTCGTGTCCGCCGTGCGGACCGGCCGCCAGGACCTCTTCCCGGCGGTCGCGGCGATGTGGCGGATCGTGATCGCCGGCATCGCGGCCCCGCGTCACCGCGAGCGGCTGCTCGGCGTCGTCGCGGAGCTCTTCGGCGACCAGCCCGTCGGCGCCTAGGCTCGGTGCATGGGGGAGACCACCGTCCTGCCGGCCGACCACGCGGAGGTCGCCGCACGTCTCGACGCCGGGTGGCGGATCACCGCGCGGTCATGGGCGGCGCAGCTCGACGCCGCACACGTCGACCGGCCGAGGCTCACCGCGCTCGTCGACCGGATCGCGCCGGTCGTGGTCCGCGAACTCGGCACGGCCGACCTCGACGCCGTCCTCCGGCTCGACGCCGCCACCGTGCACGACTACCCGGGGAGCGTCGCCACGCAGCACACCGCCCTGACCCGATCCTCGGCCACACCCACGGCGGCTCGGCGGGCGTTCGGCGCGCTGACGCCGGACGGGGAGCTCCTCGGGATGACGTTCGTCGACGTCGAGGGCGACACCGTCGAGACCGCGTTCACCGTGGTCGACGGGACGCACCGTGGCGCGGGCGTCGGCCAGGCCGTGAAGGCCGCGTCCGTGCTGGCCCTGCTCGAGGACGACGCCGTCGTCCGATTCCGGACCGGAGGCTCGGACGACAACCCGGCGATCATCGCCGCCTGCGCCGCGCTCGGGTACCGACGTGACGAGGAGTGGGTGACGCTCGGACCGCCGGCGACGGTCAGGAGTCGGTGAGTTCCCGCGAACGGAACCACTTCAGCAGCCAGGCGGAGCTCGTCCGGTCGAACTCGGGCGGGAAGTCGAGGTCGCTGGTGAGGAACGGGCTGAACCCCTCCTGCTGCTCGACGTCGGCGTCCTCGAGCGCGCGGTACGCCATCGCCCAGCCGTCGAAGCGTCGGCGGTCGATGTCCTCGCGGACGAGCGACTTCACGTCACCGTGCCGGGCATCACGGGAGATCGCGGCGAAGCGGTCGTCGACGCTCCACGCGGGTCCTTCGAGCAGCTGCATGAACCGGCCGCCCTTCGCGACCAGGAGCCCGGAGACGCCGAGGGCGGTGTTGCGCAACCGCGCCGCCGTCAGGAGCTCCTGCATGTCGCCGTCCTCGAAGGGGACGTTCGCGCGGCTCATGTAGAGGATGGAGACGAGCACCGTCTCATCCTGGCGCGTCATCCGGGGAGCCTCGAACGTTGTCCGGATCGCGCAGTCCTGGTCGCGGACGCGATGCACGCGGAGACCACGAGCAGCCCGGCCGGGACGAGCATCGCCGCCTGCAGCCCGAGGTGCTCGCCGAGGAACCCGAGCCTGACACTCATGCGACTGCCGCTCGACTGAGCCGTCCCCGCGGGCCGCGCCCGCCTGCCGGGCGCGACCCGTGCCTCCCGGCCCTGCGCTCCTGCGCTCCTGCGCTCCTGCGCTCCTGCGCAACCAAAGTCAGACCGAACCAGACGATCTCGTGGTTCCGCGCGTCTTTGGTTGTGCGGCGACCGTTCGCGTCAGACGGTGGTGTCGAAGACCGGGCCGACGGTGCGCGAGCGCTTCAGCTCGAAGAAGCCCGGGTACTTCGCGACCGCGACGACGCCGTCCCAGAGGTCGAGCGCCTCCTGGCCCTTCGGCGCCGGCGAGATGACCGGGCCGAAGAACGCGGTGCCCTCGACGGCGATGACGGGCGTCCCGACGTCCTGGCCGACGCGGTCGATGCCGTCCTGGTGGCTGGCACGGACGGCCTGGTCGACCTCGTCCGTCCACGCGTACTCGACCAGGTCGGCGTCGAGCCCGAGCTCCGCGAGCACCGTCGGGACGACCTGCTCGGGGTCGCTCTCCTGCCGGTGGTGGACGTGCTCGCCGAGCGCGTCGTAGAGGGGCTTCACGACCTGGTCGCCGTGGCGGAGCCGTGCGGCCGTCACGATCCGCGGGTAGACCTGGGCCTGCGGTGAGCCGCTCCCGGTACGGCTCCGGGACGTCCTGGTGCTCGTTGAGGACGAAGAGGCTCATGACGTGCCACGTGACGTCGATCGGACGCTGGCGCTCGACCTCACCCACCCAGCGGCTCGTCATCCAGGCCCACGGGCAGTTCGGGTCGAACCAGAAGTCCACAGCGGTGCGTTCGGTCGTGTTGTCCACAGTCGTCTCGGTCACGGATGCGAGCGTACGCGCGCTCGCTAGGCTGGAGTCGACCGTCCCGCCGGTGCACGACGCCGCGCCGGGACCCCTCGTACGCGGACAACGACCCGTCCGCGTCCCCAGTGGAAGTTGGAGCGTCCGTGCCCGGAGAGAACCTCACCCGAATCGAAGCCCAGGAGCGCGCCGCCGTCGTCGACGTGCAGTCGTACGAGGTCGAGCTCGACCTCACCCGCGGTGCCGAGACGTTCGGCAGCACCACCCGCGTGCGTTTCAGCGCGACCCCCGGCGCCTCGACGTTCATCGACGCGATCACGAAGACCGTGCACACCGTCACGCTGAACGGTGCCGCGCTCGACGTGGCCGCCGTGAACGACGGCGTCCGGATCCAGCTCGACGACCTGCAGGAGCAGAACGAGCTCGTGGTCGTGTCCGACGCGCTCTACACGAACACGGGCGAGGGCCTGCACCGCTTCGTCGACCCCGTCGACGACGAGGTGTACCTCTACTCGCAGTTCGAGGTCCCGGACTCCCGGCGGATGTTCGCCGTGTTCGAGCAGCCCGACCTCAAGGCCCAGTTCTCCTTCACCGTCACCGCGCCGGCCCGCTGGCAGGTCGTCTCGAACTCCCCGACCCCCCAGCCGCACGTCGACGGCGAGATCGCGACGTGGTCCTTCCCCCCGACCGCGAAGATCTCCAGCTACATCACCGCGCTCGTCGCCGGGCCGTACGAGGTCGTCCGCGACGAGCTGACGAGCCGCGACGGCCGCACGATCCCGCTGGGCGTCTTCGCGCGGAAGTCGCTCGCCGAGTTCCTCGACCCCGAGTAC
>NZ_BACW01000062.1:769-8043 GCF_000333315.1 Curtobacterium sp. B8 | reverse complement strand
TCCGCGGGCAAGGACAACCGGGGCATCCTCCGGGTGCACCAGTTCAACAAGCTCGAGATGTTCTCCTACGTGCACCCCGACGAGGCCGAGCCCGAAGCACGAGAAGCTCGTCGGGTACCAGGAGTCGATGCTCCAGGACCTCGGGCTGCACTACCGCGTGATCGACGTCGCCGGCGGTGACCTCGGCACGAGCGCCGCGCGGAAGTTCGACATCGAGGCGTGGGTGCCGACGCAGGGCACCTTCCGCGAGCTCACTTCGACCTCGAACTGCACGACGTTCCAGGCCCGTCGCCTCGACATCCGGTACCGCACCGAGTCCGGCAAGACCGCGCCCGTCGCGACCCTCAACGGCACGCTCGCCACCACGCGGTGGATCGTCGCGATCCTCGAGACCCACCAGCAGGCCGACGGTTCGGTCGTCGTGCCCGAGGTGCTCCGCCCGTACCTCGGCGGCGTCGAGGTGATCGAGCCCCGATGACCTCGCACGAGCGGTTCGTCGACGGGACGCGAGGCGGCGGGGCTGCCGCTGGTGGCGCTGCTGCCGGTGGTGCCTCGGCCGGTCCCGCGACCGGTGCTGCCGCTGGCGGGGCTGCCGCTGCGGCGCCCGCGCGGACGAAGCGCTGGCTCGTCGCGCTCGACATCGACGGCACCACCATGCGCGAGAACGGCGTCATCACCGACACCGTGATCGCCGCCGTCCGCGACGCCGAGGCCGCCGGGCACGAGGTCATGCTCTCCACCGGCCGCAGCGAGAGCATGACGGTGCCCCTGCTCGAGACGCTCGGCATCCACCCGAAGTACCTCGTCACCGCGAACGGCGCCCTCACGCTCCGCCGTCGCGAGGACGGCTCGTACGAGCACGCACACGTCGAGCAGTTCGACCCGACCGAGGTGCTCCGGACGATCCACGGCGCCCTGGCCGACGCTGCGTTCGGCGTCGAGGACGAGGACGGCCACTTCCTGCTCTCCGGCAACTTCCCCGACGACACCATGACCGTGCAGGGCGAGCACGTGCCGTTCGAGCAGCTGCTCGGCGTCGAGGCCACCCGTGTGGTCGTGATCTCGCCCGGGCACGACACCGAAGACTTCCTGCAGGTCGTCGAGCAGATGGGGCTGCACAAGGTCTCGTACTCGGTCGGCTGGACCTCGTGGCTCGACATCGCTCCCGAGGGCGTGACGAAGGCCACCGCGATGGAGCGGGTGCGCGAGTGGCTCGACATCCCGCGCTCCCGGGTGTTCGCCGCGGGCGACGGTCGGAACGACATCGACATGCTCCGGTGGGCGTCGACGTCCGGTCGTGGGGTCGCGATGGGACAGGCGCCGGACGACGTCATCGAGGCCGGCAACGAGGTGACCGGCGGCGTCACCGACGACGGGCTCGCCGCAGCGCTCGACACGCTGCCGCGGTAGGGCCGGCGCGGGCGCGCGGGCGCGCGGGCGCGCGGGCGCGCGGGCGCGGGCGCCTCGCACCGTGCGAGGCCCGGCCGGCGCCGCCCGCAGCGTGCGAGGTTCCGCACACCGTGCGGGTCACCAGACGTCCCACAGTGCGTGAAACCTCGCACCATCGGTCGCCAGCCGGGAGGCCCGCTAGACTTCCCGGGACGCGGTCACGTCTCGCCACGTGGTCGCGTCACTGGAGGGTTGTCCGAGCGGCCGATGGAGCCTGTCTTGAAAACAGGTGGGCAGTGATGTCTCGTGGGTTCGAATCCCACACCCTCCGCCACCGGGGTCGCGGCTAGTCCGCCGACACCTCCGCCGGCGCAGCCGTCTCGACCGGTTCGGTGACGACGATCTCGCCCAGTGTGACCGCGCGGCCCACCGCCTCGGCGAGGAACACCACCGCGCACCCGACGACGACGAACGCCCACCCCGCGAGGCGGCGACGGAGCACTCCGGACGATCTCGACGGCATCTCGTGGCCCTTCGGTCGTCGTGCTCGGACGGACACCGCTCGTGCCCGATGTGATCGAACCACGATGCCCGCCGAACGGCCGCGAACACCGGGCCTCGTGCGTGAAGTGCATGAGAGAGCGCTCACGAACCCGCCCGAGCGAGCCCGGTCAGCCCCGCACGCTGAACGCCGCGAGCTCCGCCCGCGTCCGGGCCCCGTGCTTCCGGAGCAGGTTCGCCACGTGGTACTTGACCGTGTTGACACTGATGCCGAGTCCGTCCGCGATCTCCCGGTTCCCGACGCCGGTCGCCACGAGCCGCAGCACGTCGCGCTCCCGCTCGGTGAGGTCCGCGTCGTCCGGCACGTCGAGCGTCGCGGGGGAGGGGTCGAGCGGCAGCGCGATGTCGAGCGTCGATCCCCACCCGGGCGTCGAGTCGACCGCGAGGGTGCCGTCCAGGGCGACGACCCGCTCGGCGATGGGCCGGACGGCGTCGTCGTGCACGTCGAGGGTCCCGGCGCCGTCGTCGCGGAGCTGCATGAGCAGGTTCCGTCCGTCGCAGTCCCACTGGATGCGGACTCGGTGGGCGGCGCCGTCGTCCACGAGCGCGAGGACCGCGGTGCGGACGATCGCGCGGGCGCTGTGGGCGACGTCCCCGGGCAGGGCACGGCCGGTGGCGGGCGGCTCGACGAACTGCACGTCGAGGTCGCCGAAGCGGACGAGCGGCCGGAGGTCGGCTCGGAGACGGGAGAACGCGCCGGTCACGGGCTCGAGGAGCGTGCTCCGCTGCCGGTCGCTCGACGTGCGCAGCTCGACGAGTGCGGCCGAGGCGATCTCGACGGCCTCGGCGCGGGCGGCGGCGTCGGAGAGCCGGCCGGAGCGGAGGGCGGCGAGGACGGACTCGAGCGTGAGGGCGTGGCGGTCCGCCGTCTCGGCCACCGTCCGGGCGTGCTCGGCGGCGGCCGTGCGGCTGGACGCCGGTGCGGCCGCTGTCCGGCTGGACGCCGGAGCGGACGGTGCACCCGGTGACCTCGATCCCACGCACCGAACCTACCCGTCCCACCCGGACGCATCGTCCCACCCGATCGGACGGGACGACCGTGCGCCCGGGCGGCACCGCGTCGACCGACACCACGGCAGCATCGGAGCCATGCCCACCACCACCGTCGCGGACGCCCTCGGCACGATCGGGAGCGAACTGCAGGACCTCGTCGCCGCCGTCCGCGCGGCCGACCCGGCACCGTTCGAGCGTGCACTGACGCTGCTGACCGACGCCGACCGCGTCTTCGTGCACGGTGCCGGACGCTCGGGCCTCGCGCTCCGGATGACCGCGATGCGCCTCATGCACCTCGGGCTCGACGTCCACGTCGTCGGCGAGGTGACGACCCCCGCCATCCGCGAGGGCGACGTGCTCCTCGTCGCGAGCGGCTCCGGCACGACGGGCGGGATCGTCCGCGCGGCCGAGACCGCTGCGGAGGTCGGCGCCCGGGTCCTGGCCGTGAGCACGACGGCCGACTCGCCGCTGTCGACGGCAGCCGACACCACGCTCGTGGTCCCTGCTGCGACGAAGACCGACCGCTCCGGCACCGCGTCCGCGCAGTACGCCGGGAGCCTCTTCGAGCAGGCCGTCGCCCTGCTCGGGGACGCCCTGTTCCACGCGCTCTGGCAGCGCAGCGGGCACTCCGCCGACGACCTGTGGCCCCGCCACGCCAACCTCGAATGACCCACCACCGGAAGGACACCACCATGCAGCTCCAGTTCGCCATGGACACCCTGACCACCGAGCACGCCCTCGAACTCGCCGGCAAGGCCGCGCCGTACGTCGACGTCATCGAGCTCGGCACCCCGCTCATCAAGAGCGCCGGCCTCTCCGCGATCACCGCGGTCAAGGACGCCCACCCCGACAAGATCGTCTTCGCCGACCTCAAGACGATGGACGCCGGGGAGCTCGAGGCCGACATCGCCTTCCAGGCCGGAGCCGACCTCGTCACCGTCCTCGGCGTCGCCGGCGACAGCACGATCGCGGGTGCCGTCAAGGCCGCGAAGCAGCACGGCAAGGGGATCGTCGTCGACCTCATCGGCGTGCCGGACAAGGCAGCCCGCGCGAAGGAGGTCACGGCGCTCGGCGCCGAGTTCGTCGAGATGCACGCGGGCCTCGACGAGCAGGCCGAGGAGGGCTTCACCTTCGAGACGCTCCTGCGCGACGGCGAGGCCTCGGGCGTCGACTTCTCCGTCGCGGGTGGCATCACCACCGACACGATCGCCGCCGTCCAGGCATCGGGCGCGCGGGTCGCCGTGGCCGGCAGTGCGATCTACAGCGCCGACGACGTCGCCGCTGCGGCGTCCGCCCTGCGCGACGCGATCACGGCGTCCGCAGCGGCGTAGTCCTCACCGAGGGACGGACGGGAGGCGCGGTGCCTGCGGGCACCGCGCCTCCAGGCCGTTCCGTGGTCGCGACCACGGCACGACGTCAGCCGGCGAGTCCCGTCACCACGTCGTGGACCACGCGCGCGGCACGCGCCGCCGCGTCGTCGAGGTGCTCCTTGAACTCGTCCCCGTCGGGGGCGCAGAGGTCGCTGATGCAACGGATCGACACGAACGGCATGTCGTGCACGTGCGCGAACTGCGCGATCGCCGCCGACTCCATGTCGACCGCGGCGACCGTCGGGAAGGCGTCGCGGAGCAGACGTGCGCGACCCTCCGTCACGAAGATCTCGCTCGACCCGATCGTCGCGGCGCGCATCGGGGAGCCGGTGTCGGCGGCGAGCGCGAGGTCGACCAGCCGCTGGTCCGGCTCGTAGCCCGTCGGCATCCCGGGCACCTGGCCGAGCGCGTAGCCGAAGGCCGTCGCGTCGGCGTTGAGGTTCACGTAGCGGTCGCCGACCACGACGTCGCCGATCGCGACCCCGTGCATGAGGCCGCCGGCGGTGCCGACGCTGATCACCGGGATGCCGGAGCCGAAGTCGTGGAACGCGTGCGCGACCGCCGCGGTGGCGTTCGTGAACCCGATCCCGCTGCGGCGGACCGCGACGGTCGCGCCGCCGACGTCGAGCAGGTGGTGCTCGTCGTGGCCGCCGACCGGACCGTCGAGGATGGGGGTGCCGCCGAGGAGTCCCGCGAACGCGGAGACCTCCTCGCTCATGGCGGCGATGACGACCGCGATCGGTGGGTGGTGCACTGATCGAGTCTCGCACGCTCAGCGTCGGCGGGCCGCCCCCACCGTGACGACCACTGCATCGACGAGCAGGAACCCGAGCAGGGTGACACCGACCGTCGGGAGCAGGACCCCGATCGTGGCCGCGACCAGGCCGACCGTGACCAGTCCCCAGCCCGGTGTCCGCGCGAGCGCACCCGCGGCGGGAGCCCGGCCGACGCGAGCGCCGGTGGGGCGTCGCTGCCACCACATCACGTACCCGAAGACGACCATCGCGGCGATGCCGAGCGCGGCGAGCACGAGCACGATCTGGTTCGGCAGCCCGAACAGCACGCCCATGTGCGTGTTGACGCCGAGCTTCGCGGCCTTCGCCATGACCGGGTAGTCGTCCCAGCGCACGGTCGAGACGACGTGGGCATCGCGCGGGTCGACGGCGACGGCGTCCATCGCCACGGGCCAGGTCTGCTTGCTCTCCTCGACGCGCCATGCCTGGTCGGCGGCGGTCGGGACGTGGATCCGGAGCTCGGCGGCGTCGATGTCCGCACCACGGGCAGCCGCGAGGACGGTGTCGAACTGGTCCGGCGTCACCTCGGCCGCGGCAGCCGTCGGGGTGGCGCCGCCGTGGTGGCCGGCGTGCTCCCCGCTCGTCGCGCCGTTCGCGGTCGGCTCGCTGCCGAGGGCCGTGTCGACCGCCGGCGCCTGCCAGCTCAGTGCCGACCGGACCGCGGTCACGTTGTCGCCCGCGAAGTGCGACCACGTGATGCCCGTGGCCGAGAGGAAGAGCGCGCCGAGGAGCACCCAGACGCCGGTCGCGGCGTGCCACGAGAACGTCCGCCGGTACCCGCGCGCGCGAGTGTCCGGCACGACGAGCTCGCGCTTGCGACGAGCTCGACGGATCCGGGTCGCCCACAGCGCGATGCCGGCGAGGGACACGATGCCGAGCCACGACGCCGCCGTCTCGCTGTAGAGCCGGCCGACGTCGCCGAGCAGCAGGCTGCGGTGCACCGTGCTCACCCAGGTGCGGAACGGCATGGAGCCGGACGTGCCGTACACCGGCAGGTCGCCGCGGACCTCGGCGGTGCCCGGGTCGACGAAGACCGCGCGGGTCGTGGACTCGGCGAGGCCCTCCTCGGTGAACATCACGCGGGTGGTCGTACCGCTCGCCGGGGCCGGGCGGACCTCGGTGACCGTGTCGCCCGGGTGGTGCCGCTCGACGTACTGCTCGGCGGCGGACACCTGGTCGGCGAGGGGGAGTGTGGTCGCGGACTCCGGCGCGGTGAGCTCGTGGGCGTACACCACGCGCTCGATCGACGGGGCCACGGCGTACACGGCACCGCTGAGGGCCGCCACGAGGATGAACGGGCCGACGAACAGTCCGGCGAGGAAGTGCAGGCGCAGCAGGAGTTGGGGGAACCAACCCGCGCTGGCGGGTGGCCGTGGCGGTGCTGGCGTGGGCGTGCGCGTGGCTGCGGGGGCGTGCGGCATCGGGGCTCTCCGGTGTCGGGCGCGACCTCGTGCCGCACGGAGGAAGACTCTACAAGATGTAGAGCGTCCCTGGTGTGGCAGTGCGCGTCCCGTCGGGTGCGCCGTGCTCGCCCGGGCTGGCTGACGGTCAGCGCTCCCGCGCCCGGTCCTCGTCGTGCTGCTGCTCCCACTCGTCCTTGCGCGCGATCGCCTCGTCCAGGGTCCGGTCCTTCTCGGCATCGGCGGCGGCCCAACCTCCGATGAAGGACGCCACGCACACCGCGGCGGCGAAGATGCCGAGGCCGATCAGCCAGCCGTTCCCGTCGGCCGTCGCGAAGAGGTACCCGGCGCCGACCCCGCCGGCCAGTGCCGGGATCCGCAGGAGCGATTCCAGCATCTGAGCACGACCGGTCCGCGACCGTGCTCGCTGGACGGGGGTTCGATCGGCGCGCACGCCCCGAACGTACGCGGACGGGAGGAGTACGTCCTCACCGACGCTGGCCGCGACCTCGCCCCGGTCCTGCTCGCACTGGGTGCGTGGGCGGACCGGCACCACCCGTCCGCGCGGCCGTCGGACCTCGCGATCGTGGACCGCGAGACGGACGAGGTGGTCGTGCCGGCAGCCGTGGTCGCTGCGACCGGGCGGCCGGTCCCGCTCGACCGGCTCGCCGTCCGGGGCGTCTGACCCGGCGGGGGTCCGCCGCGGCGTCCACCCCGGGCGGGCCGACCGGCCGNGGGGGNGGGGNGNGNNNAGNNNGNGGNNGGAG
>NZ_BACW01000062.1:0-744 GCF_000333315.1 Curtobacterium sp. B8 | reverse complement strand
CTCCCGGCCGTCGCGCGCGTGCGTCAGCGACGCACGCTGCAGCCGCAGCTCGCGCCGAGGACCAACTCCGGCGGCATGAGGCCGCCGTGTCCGCCGTCCGTGTCGTCGATCCCGAGGACGCGGTCGACGGCGGCGCGTGCCATCGCCTCGATCGGCTGCCGGACGGTCGTGAGCTGGGGGTTCGTGTAGTCCGCCTCGGCGGCGCCGTCGAAGGAGACGATCGCGACGTCCTCCGGGACGACGACTGCCAGTCCGGCCTCACGCAGCTCTGGAAGGGCAAGGACGGGACCCGCACCGGTCGCGACCAGGACCGCCCGGGACCCGGACCGTCCGGAACACGCGTTCGTCCACGGGCCCGGTGCGGTCCGTGGACGACCACGTTGACGGATGTTCCGGACCGGAACGACACTGGCGCCGATGACCTCCCTCACCTCCCTCGTGTACATGTCCGTCGCCGTCGACGAGCTCACCGACCACGACCTCGTCGCCATGCTCCGCGAGGCCCGGCTGCGCAACGACGCCCTCGGCGTCTCCGGACTGCTCCTCGCGAAGGACGGCCGCTTCCTCCAGGTGCTGGAGGGTCCGGCGTGGAGCGTCGAGGACCGCTTCGCGGCCATCGAGCGCGACCCGCGCCACACCGAGGTGCAGTCGCTGTCGCGGGAGCAGATCGAGTCCCGGCGGTTCGACGGCTGGGCGATGGCGTTCGGTTCGCCGTCGGACGCCGACGTCCTCGACGAGCCTGGT
>NZ_BACW01000063.1:0-8743 GCF_000333315.1 Curtobacterium sp. B8 | reverse complement strand
CTGTCGCTTGGTGTGATCCAGCCGTGAGGGCCTGGCAGGCCCCCCGTCTTCCCGTCCGTCCCCGGCAACGGTCCGCGCCCGGTCGTGCACGACACGGCTGCGGGCAAGCCCGTCGACCCGACGCGAGGTGAGGAGCGCGCCGCGTTGTACGTCTGCGGCATCACCCCGTACGACGCCACCCACCTCGGGCACGCCGCGACGTACCTCGCGTTCGACACGCTCGTCCGCGCCTGGCGGGACGCCGGTCTCGACGTCGACTACGCGCAGAACACGACCGACGTCGACGACCCGTTGCTCGAGCGCGCGGCACGCGACGGCGTCGACTGGCGCGAGCTCGCCGCGTCGCAGATCGACCTCTTCCGACGGGACATGGAGGCGCTGCGGATCCTCCCGCCGGACGACTACGTGGCCGTCACCGACGAGGTCGACCGGGTCGCCGAGGCCGTGGCGTTCCTGCAGGAGACCGGGTACGCCTACGACGTGCCGACCGACGACTCCGATGGCGACGACGTCTACTTCGACGTCAACCGTCCGACCGAGGCCTGGGCGCTCGGCGACGAGAGCCGCCTCGACCGCGAGACCATGCTCGCCCTCTCGGCGGAGCGCGGCGGCGACCCGGAACGTCCGGGCAAGCGCGATCCGCTCGACCCGCTGCTCTGGCGTGCCGCACGTGACGGCGAGCCCAGCTGGGACACCGAACTCGGCCCGGGCCGTCCGGGGTGGCACATCGAGTGCAGCGTGATCGCCGGCGACAAGCTGGGTCTGCCGATCAGCGTGCAGGGTGGCGGGAGCGACCTGGTCTTCCCGCACCACGAGATGAGCGCCGGGCACGCCGCTGCGCTCGCGCACCAGCCGCTCGCGAACGCCTACGTCCACACGGGCATGATCGCCTACCAGGGCGAGAAGATCTCGAAGTCACTCGGCAACCTGGTCACCGTACGAGGGCTCCTCGACGACGGTGCCGACCCGCGCGCCATCCGCCTCGCGCTCCTGTCGCACAAGTACTCCGACGACTGGGAGTGGTTCCCCGCCGAGCTCGAGTCGGCCACCACGCGGCTGGCGTCGTGGGACGCATGGTCCGAGGGAGCGCCGTCACACGCCGACGACGCAGCGGACGTCATCGCACGCATCCGCGCCCGCGTCGCCGACGACCTCGACACGCCGGGTGCGGTCGCCGCGGTCGACACGGCGCTCGCGGGCGGGACGGCGGCGACGCCCGAGCTCGTCGACGTCATCGACGCCCTGCTCGGCATCCGCCTGGGCTGATCCGCGGGCTGCCGGGCGGTCCGGCGTGCGGGTGCGTGTGTTCGCGCTCGTGCCCGTGCTCGTGCTCCCTGGTGTTCGGCGCCCACCCCGCGCGGATGCCGGCGGTCGGTCACGAACCGTCGGTCCAGGGCGGGCTGAGCGACCGTTCCTGACCGCTCGACGGACCTGAGCGGGGAGTCGTGACCGGCGGCACGGCCGGGTCCGAGCGCGCCGTGCCCGCGCCGCGTCGCCCTACTGCGGCGGCTGCGGCGGCCGGAAGCCCTCGCCGCCCGCGGTCCCGCCGTCCTTGCGCTCCCGCCGGCGGAGGTACTGCTCGAACTCCTGCGCGATCGCGTCACCCGACGCCTCGGGCGAGTCCACCGTGTCCCGCGCCTGCTCGAGCTGCCCGATGTAGCTCGCCATGTCCTCGTCGTCTGCAGCGAGGGCGTCGATGCCCTCCTCCCACTCCGTCGCGTCGTCGAGCAAGGAGCCCGGGGGAACGGTGACGTTCGTGAGCTCCTCGATCTTGTCGAGCAGCGACAGGGTGGCCTTCGGCGACGGGGAGTTGTGCACGTAGTGCGGCACCGAGGCCCAGAGCGACAGGGTCGTGAGGCCGGCCTTGTCGACGGCGTCGGCGAGCACCCCGAGGATGCCCGTCGGCCCCTCGTACGACGACTTGTCGACGTCGAACGCGGCGCGGACGCCCGCGTTCTCGCTCGACACGAAGACCGAGATCGGCCGGGTGTGCGGCACGTCGGCGAGCATCGCGCCGACGAACACGACGGCGTCGATCGAGTACACGTCGATGAGGTCGATCACCTCGGCGCAGAACGCCCGCCAGGTCCGCGAGGGCTCGGGCCCGACGAGCACGTAGACGTCCCGCTCGCTCTCGGAGCCGGTCGCACCGACGACGGGTCGCCCGTCCGCCCCGGGGCCGTGCAGGACGATGCGGGGCCACTGGATGCCGCGGGTGCCGTCGTCGTCCGAGCCGACCGTGGGACGGTTGAACTGGTAGTCGACGTAGCGCTCCCCGTCGATCTCGCGGAGCTCGTCGAGCTCGAGCGCGTCGACGATCCGCCGGGCCAGACCGCTCGCGGCCTCGCCCGCGTCGTTCCAGCCCTCGAACGCGACGACGAGGAGTCGGCCGTCGCTGAAGGGGGAGTGCTGTGGCACGGAGCGGACCTCCTGGAGATGGCGTGGGCCGCTCGTGCGGACCGCGCGCGTGGGACGTTGACCAGGCAACCACTGTAGGCCCGTCCTGCGCCCCGCCGAGCAGCAATCCGCCCGCAGCGGAACGCCGGGCGGCCCGGGACCCCGGGCACCGCCCGGTAGACTCGTCGCCCGTGACCGCCCAGCGCCCCGACCGAGTCCTGCCCGCAGCCGTGCTGTGGGACATGGACGGCACGATCATCGACACGGAACCGATCTGGCAGCAGTCCCAGGTCGAGCTGACCCAACGCTTCGGTGCGACCTGGACGCACGAGGACGGCCTGTCGCTCGTCGGCTCCGGGCTCGAGCGCTCCGGCGAGATCCTCCGCGACCGTGGCGTCGACATGGAGGTCGAGGAGATCGTCCTCTGGATGACCGAGTACGTGTCGGACCGCCTCCGTCACGACGACCTGCCGTGGCGGCCCGGTGCACGCGAGCTCGTCGAGGAGCTGCACGACCGCGGCATCCCGACCGCCCTCGTCACGATGTCGCGTCGGTCGATGGCCCTGGTCGCCGCCGACGCCCTCGGCGCGCGCGGCTTCCGCGTCGTCGTCGCCGGCGACGACGTCGAGCGCCCGAAGCCGTTCCCGGACGCGTACCTGTCGGCCGCCGCCCAGCTCGGCGTCGAGCCGACCGCCTGCGTCGCGATCGAGGACTCCGCCACGGGTGTCGCGTCGGCCGTCGCCTCCGGCGCCGTCACGATCGCGGTCGAGCACATCGTGCCGCTGGACGACATCGCCGGTGGCGACGTCCACCTGACGACCCTCGACGGCGTCGACGTCGACCGCCTGGTCGAGTTGACGACGCCGGCGCTCGCCGCGCGCGCCGCCGGGTCCGACCAGCAGCCCGGGCCCACGCCGCCGGTTCCTGACCGACGCGCCAGCGGTGGGCAGGCCGTGCCGGGTGGGGAGCGGCACGGTGCAGGTGCCCCCGGACCCCGCGGTGACCGAAGACGGTGCCCGGGGAGCGACTTCGACCACGTCGGCGACGAGGCGGCGGCGATCCGCGCCTCCTGTCCGGACGACGCGGCAGCGTCGCTGCCGCACACCGCCGGCGGTGCCCCGCACACGCCGCCGCGGGGCCCCTTTCGCTCCGGCGACCGCGTGCAGCTGACCGGTCCGAAGGGCAAGCTGACGACGCTCTCGCTCGAGACCGGCGGGGAGTACCACACCCACCGCGGAGTCCTGAAGCACGACGACGTCATCGGCCAGCCCGACGGCTCCGTCATCCGCGCGACCACCGGCGACGAGTACCTCGCCCTGCGGCCGCTCCTCAACGACTACGTGATGTCGATGCCGCGCGGTGCGGCGATCGTCTACCCGAAGGACGCCGCGCAGATCGTCGCGTTCGCCGACGTCTTCCCGGGCGCGCGCGTCGTCGAGGCGGGCGTCGGGTCGGGCGCGCTCTCGCTCTTCCTGCTCCGCGCGATCGGTCCGACCGGCCGGCTGCAGTCGTTCGAGCGCCGCGAGGAGTTCGCGGCGATCGCCCGCGGCAACGTCGGGACGTTCCTGGGCGCCGTCCCGGACAACTGGTCCGTGACCGTGGGCGACCTCGTCGAGGCGCTGCCCGAGGCCACCGAGCCGCAGAGCGTCGACCGCGTGGTCCTCGACATGCTCGCACCGTGGGAGTGCGTCGACGCGGCCGCCGACGCCCTCGTCCCCGGCGGCCTCATCGTCTGCTACGTGGCGACCGTCACCCAGCTCTCCCGCACCGCCGAGGCCCTGCGCGACACCGGGCGCTTCACGGACCCGATGCCGAGCGAGACGCTCGTGCGGACGTGGCACGTCGAGGGCCTCGCCGTGCGCCCGGACCACCGCATGGTGGGGCACACCGGGTTCCTCGTCACCGCCCGGCGCCTCGCCGACGGCGTCGTGCTGCCGAACCTCAAGCGCCGCGCGGGCAAGGCGGAGTTCTCGGACGAGGACGTCGAGGCTTGGACGCCCGGCGCGGTGGGGGAGCGCAGCGCGAGCGACAAGAAGCTCCGGAAGGTCGCCCGGCAGGCGGCGGCGCAGGCCCGGCGGGTCGCGGCCGCGGAAGCCGCGTCCGACGCTGGGGACGGTGCCCCGGCTGCGGACGACGCGTCCGGGGCCCGTGGGGACGACCGGTAGAGTACCGACCGTGCCCGTCCTGCATCGAACCATCCCCGCGCTCCTGGTCACCCTCGGACTCGCCGCGTCGCTGACGGCGTGCGCTGCGAGCGGCGCCGGGACGACCCCGTCGAGCTGTGACCGTCCGGGTGCCGCGTCCGAGGCCGTGACGGCGACCGGCGCGTTCGGCGAGGAGCCGAAGGTCTCCGTCCCCGCCGGGCTCACCACGAAGGGCACCCAGGTGTCGGTGCTCAAGGAGGGCGCCGGGCGCGAGGTCGAGGACGGCACGCCCGTCCTGATCGAGTACACGGTCGTCGACGGCGAGACCGGCAAGGTCGCCCAGACGAGCGGCTACTCCGGCACGACCGCCCCGATCACGGCCGGAGCCGCGAACTACGGCGCGCTCGGCGAGGCCGTCGAGTGCGCCCACGTCGGCGACCGCCTCGCCGTCGCGCTGCCGAAGAGCGCGCTGAGCAGCTCGTCCGGCACCGCGGGCTCGTCGTCGAGCTCCAAGGCCGAGGACGCCGTCATCGCCGTCATCGACGTCAAGCGCGCGTTCGACTCCCGGGCGACCGGCACCCCGCAGCTCGCCGGCGACGGCATGCCCGCCGTCGTGCTCGCGCCGTCCGGAGCGCCCGGCATCACCATCCCGTCGTGGGACGCCCCGAAGTCCGACGAGCTGCACCTGCTGCGCAAGGGCTCGGGCACGAAGCTCACCGCGAAGGACACGGCGATCATCAAGTACACCGCCGTGACCTGGAGCTCGGACCCGTCGGTCACCGGGTCGAGCTGGACGGACGGCTCGGGCGCGCAGGCCGTGCCCCTCGCCAAGGGCCAGGTCATCGACGGCGTCCGCAACGCCATCGTCGGACACCGCGTCGGCGACCAGGTGCTCGCCGTCGTGCACAACCAGGGCTCGACCGACGTCTACGTGATCGACCTCCTCGGAGCGATGCCGCGCTGACCCGCGAGCACCGTCCACGGACCCCGGCGCGGGTGCACTCCGGTGCACCCGCGCTGCCGTAGGATCGGCCTGTGCCAGCGTCCCGAGTTGCCCGTGTGCCTGCCGAGGAGCGGCTGTTCAGCCTGGTGCTCGCGCTGCTGTCCACGGAGTCCGGGCTGACGAAGGCCGAGATCCTGGCGAACGTCCAGGGCTACCGGCAGCGGTGGACCCAGGGCGGGGACAACGCCTCGCTCGAGCGCCAGTTCGAGCGCGACAAGGACGACGTGCGCGACCTCGGGATCCCGCTCGAGACGATCGAGACCCCCGGCGCGGCGGGCAACAACCAGACACTCCGGTACCGCATCCCGAAGGGCGAGTACGACCTGCCCCTCGACGTCCGGTTCACGCCGGACGAGTCGGCGCTGCTGACCCTCGCGGCGATGGCGTGGCGCGAGGGCGCGCTGTCCGCCGACTCACGCCGCGCGCTGCTGAAGGTCCGGTCGGCCGGCGCCGAGGACGACGCAACCTCCGGCGTGCTCGGGATGGACGCCTACGCGCCGCGGCTCCGCGCCCGTGACGCCGCCTTCGAACCGCTCCGTTCGGCGCTCGACCGGGCCGCGGCGGTGCGCTTCGACTACATCACGCCCGGGCAGCACGAGGCCCGCCGCCGCGAGCTCGCGCCGCTCGCCCTCGTGCAGCACGGCGGGCGGTGGATGCTCGCGGCGCACGAGTTCGCGACGGATTCCGACAAGAACTACCTGCTGTCGCGCATCGTCGGCCCCGTGACCCAGTACGAGGTCGGCCGACACCCGGCCCCGGCCGGCGCGGCGGAGCGGACCCTCGCCGAGCTCGACCGCATCTGGGCGACCCGCACCGCACGCATCCACGTGGTGCCGGGGTCGGACGCCGAGCGCCGGCTCTCCCGTCGCCGCGACACCGCGACCGAACCCGACGGCACGCTCGTGCTCCACCACGTCGATCCGCAGATCCTCGCCGAGGAACTCGCTGCCTTCGGGCCCGAGGTCCGCGTGCTCGAACCCGACGACCTCCGCGACCGGGTGACCGCCCGGCTCCGAGCGCTCGTCGCCGACCACGAGGGGGACGTCCGTGGTTGAGCAGCAGCCGCTCCAGGCGCAGGACAAGCTCGCGTTCCTGCTCGCCCTCGTGCCGTACCTCATCGACCGTGAGCGGGTCTCGGTGGCCGAGGCCGCGCGGCACTTCGGGGTACCGGAAGCCCGGATCCGCCGGGCCGTCGAGCTCATCGCGGTGTCCGGGGTGCCCGGCGAGACCATGCAGTACCAGCACGGCGACCTGTTCGACATCGCGTGGGACGACTTCGACCAGAACGACATGATCGTGCTGACGAACCTCGTCGCGATCGACGACTCGCCCCGGCTGTCCGCCCGTGAGGCCTCGGCGCTCATCGCGGGGCTGCAGTACCTGTCGGCGCTCCCGGAGGCCGCCGACCGCGACGCCATCCGTGCGCTCATGGCCAAGCTGTCGCGCGGCGCCGGCGGTGCCGCCTCGACCGTGGCCGTCGGACAGGACCTCCACGACGCCACCCTCGCGACGATCCGCCGTGCGATGGCCGAAGGGCGCGGGCTCGTGTTCGACTACGCCGGCCCCCGGACCCAGGGCGGCACGCGCCGGGTCGACCCGCTCCGCGTCGAGTCGATCGACACGGACTGGTACCTGCGCGCGTGGGACCTCGACCGGCAGGCGCTCCGGACGTTCCGGCTCGACCGGATGTCCGCCGTGCAGATCGAGGAGCGCGCGGTCACGACCACTGCGGCGGACGTGGCGATCCCCGACACGCTGTTCCAGCAGTCCCGCGAGGACGTCATCGTCACGGTCGAGCTCGACTCGTCGTCGCTGCCGCTCGTGGCGGACTTCCTCGCGGACACCGCCGACCTGCCCGATGCGGACGGTCGGGTCCGGATCCGACTCGCGGCGTCGAACGGGTTCGACGGAGTTGTGCGGCTCGTCGCGGGGTTGCCCGGTCGTGCCGTGGTGCTCGATCCGCCGGCAGCGCGGGCGGCGATCCGCGACTTCGCCGCCGCCGCACTCGCGGAGGCCTGAGCACCGAGCGGCCGACCATCCCGTCGCAGGCGCGACGCGTGGGAACGCCCGCCTGCGTCGGTGCCGCCGTCACAACCCACCGGCCGGGAGGCGCGTGGCGGCCCCGCACCGTGCCTCCAGGCCGCCTGTGCGAGCGCACGCACACGGCGTGCGGTGTCGGTCGGGTCCCGTAAGATCGGCGCATGGCTTCGACGACCGCAAGCGGGCGAGCGAAGCGGCCCGGGCGTCCGAAGAAGGACGCCGAGGGTCGCATGTCGCTCGGGCAGCACCTCATCGAGCTGCGCAACCGCCTCTTCCGCGCGGTCATCGCGGTGGTGGTGTGCGCGATCGGGGGCTGGTTCCTGACGCCCTTCGTGCTCGACGCGCTCCGGCAGCCGGTCACGCAGCTCGCCGAGATCGGTGGGCACACCGCGGAGCTCAACTTCCCGATGATCACGGGCGCGTTCGACCTCAAGCTGCAGATCGCGATCACCATCGGCATCGTGATCTCGAGCCCGGTGTGGCTCTACCAGATATGGGCGTTCATCGTGCCCGCGCTGGTGCGTCGTGAGAAGCAGTACGTCTTCGGGTTCCTCGGCACCGCCATCCCGCTGTTCTTCGCCGGCTGCTGGTTCGGGTGGTACATCCTGCCGCACGTGGTGCAGATCCTCGGCAGCTTCGTGTCGACCCAGGACACCTCGATCGTCGACGCGAAGGCCTACTACAACTTCGTCATCAAGCTCATCGTGGCGGTCGGCATCGCGTTCGTGCTGCCCGTCTTCCTGGTGCTGCTGAACTTCGTCGGCGTGCTCTCCGCGTCCGCGATCATCAAGTCGTGGCGCGTGGCGATCCTCTGCATCCTGGTGTTCTGCGCGATGGTGACGCCCTCGGCCGACGTCATCTCGATGTTCCTGCTCGCCGTCCCGATGGTGGTGCTCTACATCGCATCGTGCGCAGTGGCGTGGGTGCATGATCGACGCATGGCGAAGCGGCAGGCGAAGCTGGACGAAGAGTACGGACTGTGACGAACACGGACCTCAGGCCCGCCGAGCGCTACGCGGCGGGGAAGGTCCGGAACCGCTCGCGCAACCTCGAGCTGTTCCGGTCCGACCTGCGCTTCGACCTGGACCCGTTCCAGTTCGCCGCGTGCGGCGCCATCGACCAGGGCCGGAGCGTCCTGGTGGCGGCCCCGGCCGGCGCG
>NZ_BACW01000064.1:0-1500 GCF_000333315.1 Curtobacterium sp. B8 | reverse complement strand
GTGCCCGGGCCGGGGCTCCGGCGGAAGGCGCGGCTCGTGGTGCTGGTCGACGGGCGGTCCGGCCCCGGGAAGACGACGCTCGGCGGTGCCCTCGCCGAGCAGCTCGGCGCGCAGCTCGTTCACCTCGACGACCTCTACCCGGGGTGGGACGGACTCCGGGACGCGGCGGACGCCGTCGTGCGGGACGTCCTGGGAGCGCCGTCCGGCTACCGGCGCTGGGACTGGGAGGCCTCGGAGCCCGCGGGGTGGGTGTCGCTGCACCCGGACCTGCCGATCGTGGTCGAGGGGTGCGGAGCGCTCTCCCGGGCGTCGGCGCCGATGGCGACCCTGCGCGTCTGGCTCGAGGCGGACGACGACGAGCGGCGACGCCGGGCGATCGGGCGCGACGGCGCGGTGTTCGAGCAGGAGTGGGAGCGGTGGGCGGCGCAGGAGATCGCGTTCATCGCCGCCGAGGACCCGGCCGCGCTGGCGGACGTGACCGTCCGGACCTGAGCAGTTCGGGGCGGTCAGGCCCAGCCGAGTTCGTGCAGCCGCTCGTCGTCGATGCCGTAGTAGTGGCCGATCTCGTGCACGAGGGTCGTGTGCACCTCGTCGCGGAGCTCCTCCACGGTGTCGCACTCCGCGAGGTGCGCCGTCCGGAACACGATGATGCGGTCCGGGAGCTCGCCGAAGCCGTACTGTCCCCGCTCGGTCGCGGCGACCCCATCGTAGACGCCGAACAGGTCAGAGCCGTCTTCGGGGGCGTCCTCGACGACGAAGGCCACGTTGTCGAGGCCGTCGAGCATGTCGTCCGGCAGGCGGTCGAGCTCGTCGGTCACGAGCTGCTCGAAGTCGTCGGGGGACATCTCCATCACGGGGTCGATCGTCCCACACCGGGGTCGGGCGGTGGCCGCGGGTGGCGCGTGGCTGGTCGTTCGGGGCGTGGGTGGTGCTCCCGGGCGGAGGAGGTCGTCCCTGTGGATGAGGTCGCTCGTTCCGACCTGGTACGCCCGATTCGTCATCCCCTTGCAAGCGCGATGGGAACGATCGTCCGCGCGACCCGCCCGGCGACGGCGTCCGCTGCCGGATGCTCTCGGCCGTCGGCCCGGTGGTCTTCGACGCGCGCGCCGCACTTGGAGTCGAGCTCGTCGTGTCGTGGAGGCCTTCGGTCTCGGCGCTCTTCTGCTGCGCGGCACCGGACGAAGCCGCATCATCGACGACCCCGGCCTGCTCGAGGAGCGCGAGGAGAGCCGGAGCGGACTCGCGGGCGGCGTCGGGCGTGACGTGGACCGGATCGAACCGGACCAGGGTGTCGCCGATGATGATCGGGCACGCCCCCGCACACCAGAGCCGAGTCGTGTCGAGGACCGTGGCCGTGCTGCCGACCGCTGCCCGGAGCGAATCGGCCTGCGATCGGGCGAGGTCGGCCGTGACCCGGCAGTCCGACGGCCCGCGGGTCCGGGCGAGCAGCGCTCGGGGTCGAAGCCGGGCGAGACCGGAGGCACGACGATGATCGTGCCG
>NZ_BACW01000065.1:0-11280 GCF_000333315.1 Curtobacterium sp. B8 | reverse complement strand
AGCGACGGCATCGTCCCCGGCCAGGTCGGCCCCGCCGTGGATCGCGGGGGGCACGTCGACTCCCNCACGAGCGCCGCGGGTGTTCTACCGACTCGACGAGCTCGTCGCCGGGCGACCGGATCACGGTCCACGATGTCCGACGGGAGCACGCGGGTGTTCGAGGTGCAGCGTTCGGAGCGCGCCGCGAAGACCGCCTTCCCCACGAGCGACGTGTACGGCACGTCCCCCACGCCCGCGCTGCGGCTGATCACGTGCGACGGCACGTTCGACACCGCGACCGGGCACTACACCGACAACCTCATCGTGTTCGCGACCCTCGTGCACGACTGACCGACAGCCCCACCGACCCGAACTGGAGCCCTGTGATGAACGAGTCCCTGGTCATCATCCCGACGTACGACGAGGCGGAGAACATCCGTCCGATCGTGGCGCGCACCCTCGCGGCCACGGACGACGGGGTGCACGTGCTGGTCGTGGACGACAACTCGCCCGACGGCACCGGTGACATCGCCGAGCAGCTCGCGTCCGAGACCGACCGGGTGCACGTGCTGCACCGCACCGTGAAGGACGGCCTGGGCGGGGCGTACCTGGCCGGGTTCGCGTGGGGGCTCGAGCACGGGTACGACCGGCTCGTGGAGATGGACGCCGACGGCTCCCACCACCCCGAGTACCTGCCGTGGATGCTCGAGCTCGCCGACAGCAACGACCTCGTCCTGGGGTCCCGGTGGGTCAAGGGCGGGCAGGTCGAGAACTGGCCGTGGTACCGGGAGGCGCTCTCCCGCGGCGGGAACCTGTACACCCGTCTCGCGCTCGGGATCGCGGTGCGGGACGCCACGGGCGGGTTCCGGGTGTTCACCCGGACCGCGTTGGAGCGGATCGACCTGGACGGGATCGCGTCGAAGGGGTACTGCTTCCAGGTCGACCTGTGCTGGCGTGCGCTGGAGGCGGGGTTGCACGTGGTGGAGACGCCGATCACGTTCACGGAGCGGGAGCACGGGGTGTCGAAGATGAGCGGCAACATCGTGCGGGAGTCGTTGACGTTGGTCACGAAGTGGGGCATCGCCCGCCGCCTGCGCGAGGCCCGGTCCCTGATCCGCGACCACCACCGCCTGCCCTCCGTCCGCCGCAACGCCCACGTGGTCGAGGGTCGCGCGGCCTGACCGCCCCTGCTGACCGTCCCCGGACACGCCACGGGCCCNACCTCTTCCGAGGTCGGGCCTCTTGCGTGTCCGGACTGTCCGGGCTGTCCGGCTGTTCGGGATAGCGGACCACGACCACGCCCCGTCCGGTGAAGCGGACACCGCCCTGCTCGACGGTGGCTTCGCCGAAGCGGTAGAGCTCCTCGCCCTGCGCCGTCGGCACGGGCACCTCGGCGACGTCGTCGGCGAAGTTCACCACGACGTGCACCGGCGCCGCGTCCGGACCGAGCAGCCCGCGCGACAGCACGAGCCACCGTCGGTCCTCGCTGAGGTGCACCTCGTTCGCCTCGTACCGGTGGTCGACGAAGGCGTGCTCCGTGCGGCGGAGCGCGACGAGCACCCGGTAGGCCGTGAGGATCCGCGACTCCCGCTCACCGTCGAGCGACGACCAGTCGAGCTTCGACCGCCGGAACGTCTCGGGGTCCTGCGGGTCGGGCACGATCGACTCGTCCCAGCCGTGCTCCGCGAACTCCTTGATCCGACCCTCGGCGGTGACCTTGCCGAGCTCGGGCTCCGGGTGCGACGTGAAGAACTGCCACGGCGTCGCGGCCGCGAACTCCTCGCCCATGAAGAGCATCGGGGTGAACGGGCCGAGCAGCGTCAACGCGGCCGCGATGACGAGCGACTCGTCGTCGAGGGTGGCCGCCAGGCGGTCGCCGGCGGCGCGGTTGCCGATCTGGTCGTGGTTCTGGTTCGCGACGACGAGCGCGGTCGTGGGGGACGTCCCACGGTCGATCGGCCGCCCGTGGCGCTTCTTCCGGAACGACGACCACGTGCCGTCGTGGAAGAAGCCGTGGTCGAGCACCTTCGCGAGCGCCGACAGCGGGGCGAAGTCGCCGTAGTAGCCGTTCGTCTCACCGGTCAGGGCCACGTGGACGGCGTGGTGGAAGTCGTCCGACCACTGCCCGGCGAGACCGTACCCGGCGGCTTCGCGCGGCCGGAACATGATCGGGTCGTTGAGGTCCGACTCGGCGATGAGCGACAGCGGCCGACCGACGAACGAGGAGTAGGCGTCCGTCTCCTCGGCCATGGCGGCGAGGACGTGCGGCCTCGTCGTGTCCCGGATCGCGTGCACGGCGTCGAGCCGGAGCCCGTCGACGTGGTGGTCGCGGAACCACATGCGGACGTTGTCGAGCACGTAGCGGCGGACCTCCGGGTGCTCGACGTTCACCGAGTCGCCCCAGGTGTTGCCGAGCCCCTGGAGCAGGTACGGCCCGTAGAGGGGCAGGTAGTTGCCGCTCGGCCCGAGGTGGTTGTAGACGACGTCCTGGATCACGCCGAGGCCGAGCGCGTGGGCCCGGTCGACGAAGCGGTCGTAGGCGTCCGGTCCGCCGTACGTGTGCTGCACCGCGTACCAGGCGACACCGTCGTACCCCCAGTTCCACTCGCCGTTGAACCCGTTGACCGGGAGGACCTCGACGAACGACACGCCGAGCTCGACGAGGTGCTCGAGCCGGTCGGCCGCGGCGTCGAGGGTGCCCTCCGGCGTGAAGGTGCCGACGTGCATCTCGTAGATGACGCCTCCGCGTGCAGGCCGACCGGTCCAGGCGTCGTCCGTCCACGCGAAGCGCTCCGGGTCGACGACCTCGGACGGACCGTGGACGCCCTCCGGCTGGAAGCGGCTGCGCGGGTCGGGGCGGACCGCGTCGTCGTCGTCGATGCGGAAGCCGTATCGGGCTCCGACGTGGGGGAGCACCGCGTCGGTGGTCCACCAGTCGTCGGCGCCACGGGTCAGCGGGTACTCGACGTCGTCGACGACGAGCCGGACCCGGTCGGGGTCCGGCGCCCAGACGGCGTATCGGGCGGGGACGGTCATGCGTGGCCTTCCAGGATCTCGACCTCGGCCTGCGCCTCGGACTCGGCTTCGTCGGCGGTCGTGCCACCGGACGTGGTGGGGGAGCCGTTGCGGGTCGAGCCCGCGGTGTCGGCTCCGGCGGACTCGCGCTCGGTCGCGTCGGCGACGGAGGCCGGCACGAGGAGGGCGACGGGGTAGTCGGCGAGCACCTCGGCGAGGGGGATGCCCCGGGACGCCGGGACGCGCCGCCCGGTCAGGAGGTCCACCCGCTCGACCGGAGCCGCGTGCACGAGCGTGTCGCCCCAACCGCCGACCCGCTCGAGGCCGATCGGCAGGCGGGTCGCGATGGTCACGGCGCCGCCGCGGTCGAAGGCGACGACGTGGTCCGCCGCGATGCCGCTGGCCTCGAGCCCGAGGTACCGCGTGAAGAGCTCCGGGTGGTCGCGCCGCAGCCGCAGTGCCCGGCTGGTGACGAGGACCTTCGCCGCACCGTCGAGCCCGACGGCGGGGAGTCGTTCCGGGCCGGCTTCCTCGGGCCCGTCGAGGGTCGCGAGCACGTGCCGCAGCTCGGCGTGGTCGACCGGACGTCGGTTGTCGGGGTCCACGAGCGACCGGTCCCAGGCCTCGGTGCCCTGGTAGACGTCGGGGACACCCGGCGCCGTCAGCTGGACGAGCTTCGCGCCGAGGCCGTTCGACCAGCCGGCGGCGTCGATCCGCTCGTCGAGGGCGTCGAGGACCGCGACCACCGCCGGGTCGTCGAACGCCGCGTCGACCAGGGCGTGCATGCGCTGCTCGAAGTCCTCGTCCGGTTGCGTCCACGTGGTGCTGTCGCCCGCCTCGCGGGAGGCCTTCTCGGCGTAGGCGTGCAGACGCTCCCGGCTGGCCGGGCGGGCGCCGACGATCGCCTGCCACAGCAGGTCGGCGAGGACCGCGTCCTCGAGCGGGGCGAGCGACTGCAGGCGTTCGAGGGTCGAGGACCACTCGTCGGCGATCTCGGCGAGCACGGCGATGCGGGCCCGGGTGTCCTCGCTGCGCTTGGTGTCGTGCGTGGTGAGCGCGGTCATGGTGTGCGGCCAGCTGCCGAGCCGGTCGCGCTGTGCCTGGTGGAACGCCGTCACGGACAGCGAGAACACGCTCGGGTCGCCGCCGACCTCGGTCAGGCTCGTCAGCCGCGAGGTCCGGTAGAACGCCGTGTCCTCGACACCCTTCGCCATCACCATGCCCGACGTCTGCTGCAGCCGGAGTGCCGCCGCCGAAACCGGGTCGACCAGGCTCGGCGCGATCCGGTCGACGACGTCGGCGAGGTCGGGCCGGGACCCGGCCGCCCGCTCGAGTGCGTCGATGAGGTGGTGTGCACCCTCGGGCAGGTAGGTCCGGTACACCTCGAAGGACGCGATGACCTCGGCCAGGGCGTCCACCACGCGGTCCTCGGGGATCCCGTCGGTGGACGGGGTGAGGAGTCGGGCGAGCCGCCGGACCTCGCTGCCGAGGATGCCGTCCGCGATGCCGCGGCGGGTGTCGTGCGTCAGCTGCTGCCAGTCCGCGGGCTCCGCACCCGACGCCGCCGTCAGTGCCTCGGCACCTGCGGGATCGACGAAGAGGCGGTCGAGCACGCCGAGCGCGTCGTAGCCCGTCGTGCCGTCGACCGGCCACGACGCCGGGAGCTCTTCGCCGGGCTCGAGGATCTTCTCGACGAGCGTGTAGGCGCCGCCGGTGAGCCGCGCGAGGTCGTCGAGGTAGCCCGCGGGGTCGTACAGGCCGTCCGGGTGGTCGATGCGGAGTCCGTCCACGAGGCCGTCGCGGAACCACCCGCCGATCACCCCGTGCGACGCCGAGAACACCTCGGGCTCCTCGACGCGGATCGCCGCGAGCGTGTTCACCGCGAAGAAGCGGCGGTAGTTCAGGTCGTGGTCAGCACGCTTCCAGTGCACGAACTCGTAGTGCTGCCGGGCGTGCACGTCGGCCACCGAGTCGCCGTCGTGGACCGTGCCCGGTGCGGTCGGGTACGCGGTCTCGCCGACGTACAGCCGGTCGCCGCGGAGCTCCACCGCGTCGAGCAGGCGGTCGTCGAGCACCGGGATGCGGATGCGGCCGTCGGCGGCGTCCCAGTCGACGTCGAACGCCCACGCGACCGGCGATCCCTGCCCCTGTTCGAGGAGCGACCACCACCACGGGTTCGCCTCGGGGGTGGCGACACCGACGTGGTTCGGGACGACGTCGACGAGCACCCCGAGACCGGCGGCGTGCGCTGCCTCGGCCAGGGCGCGGAAGGCGTCGTCCCCGCCGCGGTCGACGTCGACGCGGGTGTGGTCGACCACGTCGTAGCCGTGCTGCGAGCCCGGTTCCGCCTGGAGCACCGGCGACAGGTAGAGCCAATCGGCGCCGAGGTCGTGCACGTAGTCGACGATGCCCTCCGCCGCGGTGAGGTCGAAGTCCGGCGTGATCTGCAGCCGGTAGGTCGAGGTGGGGACGCGTCGGGCGTTCATCGGGTTCCTCCGTCGGACGGCGCGGGTGCGCCGGCAGGGTTCGCCGGGGTCACGGCGTCCTGCGTGGCTGTGGTGGTCGGCTGCACGGCGGTCACGTCGACCGGGGTGGTGCGGACCTCGTGGTCGGGTTCTTCGCGGAGGACGATCATCGACCGAGCGGGGACGTCGAGCACCGAGCCGGCGTCGAGGACCTCCTCGCGGGCACCGGGGTCGGCGGTGTCGATGCGGACCGTCCAGCCCGGCGCGTACTCCTCGGGCGGCAGCGTGAACGAGACGACGCCGTCGTGCGCGTTGAAGTAGGTGATGAACGCGACGTCGCTCACCCGCTCCCCGCGGGCGTCGCGCCCGCGGATCCCGTCGCCGTTGAGGTACATGCCGACGCTCTTGCCGAAGCCGGAGTCCCAGTCCTCCGGGTCCATGGCCTCGCCCGAGGGAGTGAGCCACACGACGTCGGGGAGCGGTTCGCCCTCGCCACGACGGACCGGGCGCCCGTTGAAGTAGCGCGTACGGCGGAAGGTCGGGTGGTCGTGCCGGAGCTTCACCACGTCGGCGGTGAACTGCACGAGGTCGTCGTCGGCGTGCTCCCAGTCGATCCAGCTGATCGCCGAGTCCTGCGCGTACACGTTGTTGTTGCCGGACTGCGTGCGGCCGAGCTCGTCGCCGTGCGCGATCATCGGCACGCCCTGGCTGAGCAGGAGCGTCGCGAGGAAGTTGCGGCGCCGCTGGAGCCGCAGTGCGGTGATCTCCGGGTCGTCGGTCGGCCCCTCGACACCGGAGTTCCACGACCGGTTGTGGCTCTCGCCGTCGTTGTTGTCCTCGCCGTTCGCCTCGTTGTGCTTCTCGTTGTAGGCGACGAGGTCGTACAGCGTGAAGCCGTCGTGCGCGGTGATGAAGTTGATGCTCGCCTTGGGCGTGCGACCATCGTGCTCGTAGAGGTCCGCCGACCCGGAGATGCGGGACGCGAACTCGCCGAGCGTCGACGGCTCGCCGCGCCAGAAGTCGCGGACGGTGTCGCGGTACTTGCCGTTCCACTCCGACCACTGCGGCGGGAAGTTGCCGACCTGGTAGCCGCCGGGGCCGACGTCCCACGGTTCCGCGATGAGCTTCACCTGGGACACGATCGGGTCCTGCTGGACCAGTTCGAAGAACGCCGCGAGCCGGTCCACCTCGTAGAACTCGCGGGCCAGCGCGGCCGCGAGGTCGAAGCGGAACCCGTCGACGTGCATCTCGGTCACCCAGTACCGCAGCGAGTCCATGATGAGCTGCAGCGAGTGCGGGTGGCCGACGTTGAGGGAGTTGCCCGTGCCGGTGGTGTCCATGTAGTACCGCTTGTCGTCCTCGACCAGGCGGTAGTACGCCGCGTTGTCGATCCCGCGGAAGGACAGCGTCGGGCCGAGGTGGTTGCCCTCGGCGGTGTGGTTGTAGACGACGTCGAGGACGACCTCGATCCCGGCGCGGTGCAGTTCGCGGACCATCGCCTTGAACTCCTGCACCTGCTGACCGCGGTCACCCGAGGCCGAGTAGTGCGAGTGCGGCGCGAAGAACCCGATCGTGTTGTAGCCCCAGTAGTTCGACAGGCCCTTTTCCTGCAGGGTCGAGTCGTTCACGAACTGGTGCACCGGCATGAGTTCGAGCGTCGTCACGCCGAGCCGCTTCAGGTGTTCGATGACGGCCGGGTGCGCGACGCCGGCGTAGGTCCCGCGCTGCTCCTCCGGGACGTCCGGGTGGGTCTGGGTGAGGCCCTTGACGTGCGCCTCGTAGATCACCGTCGCGCCGTAGGGGACGCGCGGTGCGCGGTCGCCCTGCCAGTCGAAGAACGGGTTGATCACCACGCCCTTCATCATGTGCGGCGCGGAGTCCTGGTCGTCGGTGGAGTCCGGGTCGCCGAACGTGTACGAGAACAGCGCCTGGTCCCAGTCGATGTCGCCGCTCGTCGCCTTGGCGTACGGGTCGAGCAGGAGCTTCTTCGGGTTCGACCGCTGGCCGTTCGCCGGATCGTACGGCCCGTGCACGCGGAAGCCGTACTCCTGCCCCGGGCCGACGTTCGGCAGGTAGGCGTGCCACACGTAGGCGTCCACCTCGACGAGGTCGACGCACTCCTCGTTGCCGTCGTCGTCGAACAGGCAGAGTTCGACGCGTTCCGCGGTCTCGCTGAACAGCGCGAAGTTCGTGCCACTGCCGTCGTATGTCGCGCCGAGCGGGTACGGGTTGCCGGGCCAGGTGTGCAAACGGTCCTCCAGGTGTGGGTGGCGCCAACATATCGGCGTGGCCTGCCCACGTCCGCAGACAAGCACCAGCCGTGCACGACCGAGTCGGATCGCCGACCTGTGGAGGAACCGCCGAGTAGCCTCGCGCGCATGGCCAACATCGTGAGTCAGATCGCAGACAAGGTGCGTCCCGTCGGGGTCAGCACGAACTACGGGGAGCCCGTCGAGGTCGGCGACCAGACGCTCATCCCGGTCTCCATCGCCTGGTTCGGCTTCGGCGGCGGCGGGGACGACGAGAACGGCGGCGGCGGCGGTGGCGGCGGCACGTCGATCCCGGTCGGCGCCTACGTGCGGCGTCCCGGCAAGGACCTCGAGTTCGAGCCGAACCTCGTCTCCCTGCTCGCGGTGAGCATCCCCGTGATCTGGGTGACCGGCACGGTCCTCCGCAAGCTGGTGCGCGTCCTCAAGAAGTAGCGGACGACGGCCGGGAGGCGCGTGCCGTCCCCGCCACGCGCCTCCCGGCTCTCACGCGCGCACCGCGCGCGTGTGACCCGCCGCGAGCAGTACACTGCTGGCACACACACGGGAGTCCGATCACCGGGCTGAGAGGGAGCGAACGGCGCTCCGACCGTCGAACCTGATCCGGATCATGCCGGCGCAGGGAGGAGTCACCACCATGCCTTCGCGCACCCAGTCAACCGTCCCCTCCGGCACGTCGACGCTGCCGGCCCCCAGGCGCTCCCTGCGTTGGCGGGTCGTCGACATCGTCGTCGCGAGCGTCCTCGCCGTCGCGCTCGGCGTCGTCTTCAAGCTCTGGGACCTCGGTTACGAACCGATCAGCGTCGCACTCGGGCTCGTGCTCCCCGGCGCGCAGTCGCTCATCGGCGGCGTCTGGCTGCTCGCCGGACCGGTCGTGGCGATCGTCGTCCGGAAGCCCGGCGCCGCGCTCTACGGCGAGATCGTCGCCGCGTCCGTCGAGGCGCTCCTCGGCACCCAGTGGGGGTGGGGCACCCTCGAGGCAGGCCTCGTGCAGGGGCTCGGCGCCGAGGTCGTCCTCGCGCTCTTCCTCTACCGCGTGTACCGGCTGCCGGTCGTCGCGCTCGCCGGTGCGGCCGCCGGTCTCGCGCTCGGCATCAACGACTCGATCCTCTGGTACCCCGGCTACGCCACGGCGTTCAAGGTGGTCTACATCGTCTGCGCCGTCGTCTCCGGTGCGCTGATCGCTGGCGTCGGCTCCTGGTTCCTCGTCCGGGCGCTCGCCCGGACCGGCGTGCTGTCGTCGTTCGCCGCCGGACGCGAGCACAGCCGGCGCGCCCGCGCGTGACCGGCGCCGCCCGCATCGCGTTCGCAGGCTGGGGCTGGCGGTACCCGGAACGATCCGAGTGGGCCGTCCGTGGCGTCGACCTCGTCGTCGAGCCCGGCGAACGGGTCGCGGTCGTCGGGCCGTCCGGCGCCGGCAAGTCGACGCTGCTCCGAGCCGTCGCCGCCGTGCTGCCCGACGAACCCGACGCGACCGACGACACCGCCGCCGAGGTCGAGGGCACCCTGCTCGTCGACGGCGCCGACCCCCGCGACGCCCGCGGCCGGGTCGGCCTCGTCATGCAGGACCCCGAGGCGCACACGGTGATGTCGCGCATCGGCGACGACGTGGCCTTCGGCTGCGAGAACACCGGCGTCCCGCGCGACGAGACCTGGGAGCGGGTGCGATCAGCGCTCGAGGTCGTCGGCCTCGACCTCCCGCTCGACCGGTCGACGGCCGAGCTCTCCGGCGGCCAGCGACAGCGGCTGGCGCTCGCCGGCGTGCTCGCGATGCGCCCCGGAGCACTCGTGCTCGACGAGCCCTGCGCCAACCTCGACCCGGCCGGCGTCGAGCAGGTCCACGACGCCGTCCGTGCCCTGCTCGAGGCGACCGGTGCCACGCTGCTCGTCGTCGAGCACCGCATCGGTACGTGGCTCGACCTCGTGGACCGGCTCGTGCTGCTCGAACCCGGGGGCGGGGTCGTCGCGGACGGTGCCCCCGCCGCGGTGCTCGCCGAGCACGGCGATGCCCTGACGGCGGCCGGCGTCTGGGTCCCCGGCGCCGAGCCCGCGCGGGGGAGCGCCCGGACCGGCCGCGACTCGCCCGACGACAGCGTGCGGCTCGACCCCGTGCTGCCCGACTCCGTGCTGCTCGAGGCCGTCGGGCTCGGCACCGCCCGTGGCCGCGGACGCGGTGGTCGCCGTGTCGGCACCGGCATCGACCTCGCCGTCCGGGGCGGGAGCGTCACCGCCGTGACCGGTCCGAACGGCGTCGGGAAGTCCACGCTCGGCCTCACCCTCGCCGGCCTGCTCCGGCCCGCCGACGGGGTCCTCCGCGCCACACCGGCACTCGCCGGGCAGGCGGGACCGAGCCCACACGCCTGGACGAGCCGCGCCCTCGCCGCCCGGGTCGGCACGGTCTTCCAGGACCCCGAGCACCAGTTCGTCGCCCGCACGGTCCGCGACGAGCTCGCCGCCGGGCCCCGCGCGCTCGGACAGGACGACGTCGACGGGCGGGTCGGGGAACTGCTCGACGCGTTCCGGCTCGCACCACTCGCGGACGCCGACCCGTTCACGCTGTCCGGCGGGGAACAGCGACGCCTCGCGATCGCCGCCGTGGTCGCGGCCCGCCCGCCGGTCGTCGTGCTCGACGAGCCCACGTCCGGACAGGACCGCGCGACGTGGGAGTCGGTCGTGCGGCACCTCGGCGCGCTCGCCGACGCCGGGACCGCGATCGTCGCGATCACCCACGACCGTGACCTCGTCCGGGCGCTCGACGCCGACGAGGTCGTGCTCACCGCGACGGGCGCAGCCCCGGCGCCCATCGGGGGTGCGCGGTGACCGCCCCGGCGGCCGCGGACGCGCGGCGGACGCCACCCGCGCCTCCCGGCCGTCACCTGCCGCCGCCCGCCCCCCGCGGCCTCCGCGGTGTGCAGCCCGTCGCCGCGCTCCTCGGCGTGCTCGCCCTCGGGGTGTGCCTCGTGCTGAGCCTCGACGTCGTGTCCGCGGCCGTCGCCCTCGGCCTCGAGGTCGCGCTGCTGCCGGTGCTGCGCATCCCGGTGCGCACGGTGCTGCTGCGGACCGCCCCGGTGCTCGTCGCCGTCCCCGTCACGACGCTGAGCATCGCACTGTACGGGCGGCCGTCCGGCCGCGAGTGGTTCGACCTCGGCTTCGCGCACGTCACCGACGGCTCCCTGGTGCTCGCGGTCGCCACCGGGCTGCGTGTGCTCGCGATCGGGCTGCCCGGCATCGTGCTCTTCGTCCGGGCGGACCCGACCGACCTCGCGGACGGCCTCGCCCAGGTGCTGCGGCTGCCGGCCCGGTTCGTGCTCGGCGCGCTCGCGGCGGTGCGGATGATGACGCTCCTCGGCGACGACTGGCGGCAGCTCGCGATGGCGCGGCGGGCACGCGGGCTCGCCGACACGGGTCGGATCCGTCGTGGCGCGTCGATGGCGTTCTCCCTGCTCGTGCTCGCGCTCCGGCGTGCGACGACGCTGGCGGTGGCGATGGAGTCGCGGGGGTTCGGGGCGCCCGGTCGCCGCACCTGGGCGCGTCCGGCCCGTTCGCCGCCCCGA
>NZ_BACW01000066.1:0-1417 GCF_000333315.1 Curtobacterium sp. B8 | reverse complement strand
TGGCCCGGGCGACGACGGTCTCACCGCTGCCCGGACCGGGACGACGCCGGTGACGACGCGACCACCGACGAGCAGCGCGAGCGCACCGACGCCGGCAGCCACGAACCCGGCGATCGTCCGGCGTCGACGGCGGCGCGTGGCGGTGCCGGGCCGGTCCCGTCGGCCGGAGGGTCGGACCGCGGCCACGCCCGGACGCGTCGGGGACACGACGGGCTGCGCAGGCGACCCGACGTCGGGTGTCGGGCCCGGACCGGCGTCGGGCTGCTCCGGCGAGGCGGGGTCGACCCGGGCCTCCAGGCCGTCCCCAGCCTGCTCCGCCCGCACGGTCACGGCGATGCGGTCCCAGACCCGCTCCGGAGGCGCGACGAGGTCGACGTCGGCCGCCGACCGGGTGACGGCCGCGACGCGCTGGAGGTCCGCGACCTCGGCGCGGCACCGCGCGCACGCCACGAGGTGACCGGCGACCTCGTCGTCCGCCACGACGTCGGTGACCGCGAGCATCGCCAGCGTCTCGTCGTCCACGTGCTTCACTCGATCACCTCCAAACGTGTTCGGAGCCGAGCCAGGCTCCGATGGATGTGGCTCTTCACCGTGCCGAGGGGGATCTGCAGCCGCTCCGCGATCTCACGATGGCTGAGGTCCTCGTAGAACGCCAACCGCATGACGCGTCGCGGCTCCTCGTCGAGGCGGTCGAGCTCCCCGGCGACGAGGGCCCGCTCGGCGAGGTCGAAGGGCGACTCGGGTGCCGCCGCGGTCTCCGCGACGATGGTCGGCTCGACGGTCGGCGCCTGCCGTGCGCGCTCGGTCAGGGCGTCCGCGATGCAGTTGCGCGTGATGCCGACGAGCCACGCGCCGAGCGGACCGCGGGCGGGGTCGAAGGTGCCGGACCGCCGCCAGGCCTTCACGAAGACCTGCTGCGTGACGTCCTCGGCGGCCATCGCGTCACGGAGGGCTCGCAGGGCCAGGGTGTGCACCAGGGGCGACCACCGGTCGTAGACGGCACGCAGGGCGGCTTCGCTCCCGGCGCTGAAGGCGCGGGAGAGCTCGCCGTCGTCGGGGAGGGTGGTCGTCACGTGGTCCTGTCGTCGGGGCGGTCGGCTTCGACCGTGGCTCGATCGTACGGGGGCCGGAGGGACGGGGTGCGGCGGGTGCACGGTGCTGTCTCCGGGGTCACGGCACCGGTGTCGCGGTGATGACGAGGTTGCTCTCGTAGTGGCGGGTCCGCTCGTCGAACACACCACCGCAGGTGACCAGCACGAGTCGTCGGTCGCCGTCGGTGCGGAACACCTCGTCCCAGGGCAGCCCGCGCTTCTCGAGCAGGGACACCGAGTCGATCCGCCACCGCGTCTCGGCACCGGCGGTGTCGGTGATCGTGACGGTCCGGCCGTCGGGCACGTCCCGGAGGTGCGCGAAGGGT
>NZ_BACW01000067.1:0-1044 GCF_000333315.1 Curtobacterium sp. B8 | reverse complement strand
CGGCCCCAGCCGCCGCACCGGACACCATGCGGACGCATGTTGTTGCTCGGCTGGTATCCCAATTGCGCCTAGACTCACCCCATGCCTGACATCGACGTGAAGCCGCGCAGCCGGGTCGTCACCGACGGGATCGAAGCCACCACCTCGCGTGGGATGCTCCGGGCCGTCGGCATGGGCGACGAGGACTGGGAGAAGCCGCAGATCGGGATCGCGTCCTCCTGGAACGAGATCACCCCCTGCAACCTGTCCCTCGACCGCCTCGCGCAGGGTGCCAAGGAGGGCGTCCACTCCGGCGGCGGCTACCCGCTGCAGTTCGGCACCGTCTCCGTCTCGGACGGCATCTCGATGGGCCACGAGGGCATGCACTTCTCCCTCGTCTCGCGCGAGGTCATCGCGGACAGCGTCGAGACCGTCGTGATGGCCGAGCGCCTCGACGGCACCGTGCTGCTCGCCGGCTGCGACAAGTCGCTCCCGGGGATGCTCATGGCAGCCGCGCGCCTCGACCTCGCGAGCGTCTTCCTCTACGCGGGCTCGGTCATGCCCGGGTACGTGAAGCAGGCCGACGGCTCCTTCAAGGAGGTCACGATCATCGACTCCTTCGAGGGGGTCGGCGCGTGCAAGGCCGGCAAGATCACCGAGGCCGAGCTCAAGGAGATCGAGTGCGCCATCGTCCCGGGCGAGGGCGCCTGCGGTGGCATGTACACGGCGAACACGATGGCGTCGGTCGCGGAGGCCCTCGGCATGTCGCTGCCCGGCTCGGCCGCGCCGCCGTCGGCCGACCGTCGCCGTGACTACTACGCGCACCGTTCGGGCGAGGCCGTCGTGAACATGCTCCGCAAGGGCATCACGGCGCGCCAGATCCTGACCAAGGAGGCCTTCGAGAACGCGATCGCCGTCGCGATGGCACTCGGAGGCTCGACCAACGTCGTGCTGCACCTCCTCGCCATCGCGCACGAGGCCGAGGTCGACCTCACCCTCGACGACTTCAACCGCATCGGCTCGAAGGTGCCGCACATCGCGGACATGAAGCCGTTCGGTCAGTAC
>NZ_BACW01000068.1:0-2545 GCF_000333315.1 Curtobacterium sp. B8 | reverse complement strand
GACCTGGGCCGCGAGCACGACCGCGGGGACGACCCCGACGGACCCTGTAGCCCGATCCGAGCAGGCCGATCGACCCGGAGCCGTGCAGGCGTCCGAGGTCCGCGAGCACCACGAGCTGCGCGGGCGCGCCGAGGAGGACGCTGACGCCCGACAACAGCGACTGCACGTCCGGCACGCCCGAGCCGCCGAGGCTGCCCGACGACCCGAGGTCGGCGGAACCGGAGCCGGCTCCACCCGAGTCGGCCGCGGCGACCGCCACGGTGAGCAGGAGCGCGATCGCGGCGACGACGTAGGCGGCGACCCAGCCGCCGACCGCACCGAGCACGGCGGCGAGCCAGTCGCGACCGGGCACGCTGCGCAGGAGGCGGTCGAAGCCGTCCGAGGGCGCGGCGGGCGCGGCGGGCGCCGACGGCGCGGGCTGACGGGGCCCCTGGTCCTGCGGGGGCTGCGGCGGGACGGGCGGCTGCTCGCTCACGAGAGGCGGATCCTTTCCGACCGGGAGGCCGGCGCCACCCCTGTGGGCACCTCGTGTCCCCCCGACACGAGGGTGCATCATATCCAACCTGCCGAGGTCCCGTGAATCCGCTGACGTCCCGCTGGTAACTTCGGCACCGTCCACGTGCACCACGACCCGCGTGCACCACCCCGGGCGAACGGAGACACCACCACCCCATGGCTGCAGACCGAACCGACCGCACCCGCTACGCCTTCGTCGTCGCGTCGAACCGCCTCCCGGTGGACCGCGTCGTCGACGAGGACGGCAACGAGGGCTGGCGGCACTCGCCGGGTGGCCTCGTCACCGCGCTCGAACCCGTGATGCGGGCGAACGACGGTGCCTGGGTCGGCTGGGTCGGGCAGCCCGAGGTCGAGGTCCCCCCGTTCGACAACGACGGCATCCACATCGTCCCGGTACCGCTCAGCACCGCGGACGTCGAGGAGTACTACGAGGGCTTCAGCAACGACACCCTCTGGCCGCTCTACCACGACGTCATCGAGCACCCGAGCTACCACCGCGACTGGTGGAACGCCTACAAGCGCGTGAACCAGCGCTTCGCCGACCAGATCGCCGACATCGTCGAGCAGGACGGCGTCGTCTGGGTGCAGGACTACCAGCTCCAGCTCGTGCCCGCGCTCCTCCGCGAGCTCCGACCCGACCTCACGATCGGCTTCTTCAACCACATCCCGTTCCCGCCGGTCGGCATCTACGCCCAGCTGCCGTGGCGCGCGCAGATCCTCGACGGCCTGCTCGGCGCCGACGTCATCGGCTTCCAGCGCCACGACGACGCGAGCGACTTCCTCCGGGCGGTCCGGCACATCAAGGGCTACACGACCAAGGGCTCCACGATCGACGTCCCCGTCGACGACCCGGCCGCCCCGCGCAGCCGCAAGGGCATCACCGTGCGGCACGTCGAGGCCCGGCACTTCCCGATCTCGATCGACGCCGCCGGCTTCGAGGAGATCGCGCACCGGCCCGAGGTCCAGGAGCGCGCCCGCGAGATCCGCGCGAGCCTCGGCAACCCGAAGACCGTGCTCCTCGGCGTCGACCGACTGGACTACACGAAGGGCATCCGCCACCGCATCAAGGCCTTCGGCGAACTCGTCGAGGACGGCCGGGTCGCGGTCGAGGACGCCACGCTCATCCAGGTCGCGAGCCCCAGCCGCGAGCGCGTCGACACGTACGCCGCGCTCCGAGACGAGATCGAACTGACGGTCGGCCGCATCAACGGCGACCTCGGCGTGATCGGGCACCAGCCGATCGCCTACCTGCACCACGGCTACCCGCGCGAGGAGATGGTGGCGCTCTACCTCGCCGCCGACGTGATGCTCGTGACGGCCCTGCGTGACGGCATGAACCTCGTCGCCAAGGAGTACATCGCGACGCGCTTCGACAACGACGGCGTGCTCATCCTCTCCGAGTTCACCGGCGCCGCCGACGAGCTGAAGCAGGCGGTGATCGTCAACCCGCACGACATCGGCGCGCTGAAGGACTCGATCCAGCGCGCGATCGAGATGCCCCGGCGTGAGCGCTCCACGCGCATGCGCGCGCTCCGCAAGCGGGTCCGCGAGAACGACGTGGCGCGCTGGTCGCGATCCTTCCTCGAAGCGCTCGACCGCCATGCGCCCAAGGGGTCGCGCATCGACCCGGACGCGACTGCGGACGCGCACCGTGAGGCGGAGGACGACGGCATGTCGATCTTCGACGAAGGCGCACAGACCGCGCGTGCGGCCGAGGACACCCGGGAGGCCCGTGGTGCCTGAGACCGTCACCGACCCGTCCGCCCTGTCGTCGGCCCTCGAGACGCTCGCGGCTGCGCCGCGACTGCTCGTCGCCCTCGACTTCGACGGCACCCTCGCGCCGTTCGCCGACGACCCCGCGCAGGTCGGGGCGCTGCCCGGCTCCTGGGCCGCGGTCCTCACGTTGCAGCGCGCCCGCGACACCGAGGTCGTGCTCGTGTCCGGCCGCCCGCTCGACGGTCTCGCCCGGGTGACCCAGGCGCCGGACGGCATGGCGCTGGTCGGGTCCCACGGGGTCGAGTGGCGGGTC
>NZ_BACW01000069.1:0-1349 GCF_000333315.1 Curtobacterium sp. B8 | reverse complement strand
TGCGCTCGAGCGTGATCTCGCCCGTGCGGTCGGACCCGCCCTGCCGGTACCGGACGGTGGCGTACGCCGAGTCGCCCGAGGTCGAGACCCGTCCGATGCGCACGTCGGTCGGCCGGTCCTCGGCGCTCTTCAGCACGGCACCGTCGAGCATCGACGCGTTCGACGGTGCCTCGGTCAGGGTCGCGGCGGACGCACCGTCGCCCCGCGCGATCGCGTCGACGTAGTCGCGTGCGGTCGCCCCGGGACCCCAGACGTTCGCGCGCAGGACCCCTGTCGTGACCGCACCGGCGACGACCACCACGACCACGACGCCGGCGGCGACGAGCGAGCGGACGAGGACCTTCCGGGCCTTCGGGGACATCGGGGCGGGTGCCTGCCCGCCGACGAACGGCTGCGGTCCGCCCGCCGGGGCGCCCACGAACGGCTGCTGACCGCCGGCGGGGGCACCCGTGAACGCCTGCTGGCCGGCGACGGCCGGCGTGCCGACGGGCGCCTCGACCCCGGGGGCCTGCGCCCACGCGCCGGCGGCCGACTGCCCGGCGGCCGACTGCCCGGCGGCGGGCTGCCCGGTGACCGGATGCCCGGGGGACGGCTGGTCGCCGACCGTGGGCGCGGCGCCGACGGGCGACGTCCACGCGACGGCCGGCTGCGGGTCGGTGCCCACGGCCTTCGCGGTGCGCAGCAGCACGCCGCCGCCGAGACGGGGGAGGAGCACCGGGGCGACGAACCGCGCCACGACCTCGATGGCGGCACCCCAGAGCAGGAACACCACCGGCGTCCAGGCCGTGATCCCGACCGATCCGGTCCCACCGAGGGTGCTCACGCCGGTGACCCGGTACGAGACGACCAGCGTCCCGAGCACGAGCAGCACGACGCCGCCGAGGAGCCACACCACGGGCGTCACGACCCAGTCGAGCGTGCTGCGGACCCGGTCGTTGCGACGGACGGCGAGCGCGAGGCCGGCGACGAACGCCGACACGAGCACGAGGAGCACGACGAGCCACGTCCAGCCGCCCGCGCCGCCGAAGACGCTCGCGGTGCTGCTCGCCGAGCCGAGCCCGGACGTGCCGATGCCGCCGAGGAAGCCGAGCGCGGTCAGCAGGACGCCGGCGTTGCCGATGAAGACCGGGAGCGCCGCGCCCCACGACGGCTGCGCGACGAGCGCGACGACGGCGACCACGACGGACACCACCACGACGAGCACGACGAGCTGGGAGGCGGCGACCCGGACCGTGCCGAGGACCCGGCCGACGAGGACGTTGCCGCGCACGAGCAGCGCGGGCCGGGCGAGCAGCGCGGTGAGGGCGCCGACCAGGAAGGACCCGAGCACGCTGCCGAGGCCGACGCCG
>NZ_BACW01000070.1:0-13406 GCF_000333315.1 Curtobacterium sp. B8 | reverse complement strand
CTCTGCCACGGTGTACCGGACGCGGACCTGCCACCCGGTTTCGACGTGCTTCCACGAGGCCCACTCGACCCCGGTCGCCTCGCCGGCCTCGAGCTTCTCGGTGATGGCGGCGCCGAAGGTGTCCGGCGCCTCGTCGTCGACCGGTGAGACGGACACCCGGTGCGCGGCGTCGAGGATGAAGGCGCGCTCGGCCAGCACGGGGCCCTCGAAGCGTCGGACGTACTCGACGTCGACGTCGAGCGCGGCGGCCACGTCGGCGGCGTCGGCGCCACCGCGGATCCTGGCCTGGACGTCCTTGGGGGAGACCCGCTTCTGGGGACCGCCCTCGGGGTTCGCCTGCCGGACCTGCCCCGGGAGGGACGAGGTGACGGGCAGCCGGTACTCCGTGCCGCCGTCCGTCGCGAGCAGGAGTGCGCCCGACTCCACTCCGATGACTCTCAGGTCCTGCATGGTTCCGCCTTCCGATGCGTGCGTACGGTCGTGCGTCGTACCCCGTGAGTATGCAGCGCGTGGACCCCGATCCCGGGGAGGCGCACGGGCGTGCCGCGAGGTGCGGGGCGACGGTCCCGACAGCCCGGGAATGGACGGGTGGGGTGGCGGGTTGCAGCGCCAGGACGACCCGCCGGAACACTCGGTTTGCGCTCCGGCGGGCCGTGGTGCAAACTGTCGCCGCCGATCACCGGCGACGACCTCTCGATACGAGAAATGGATGGGCATGGCCACCGATTACGACGCCCCCCGGAAGACCGACGACTCCTCGGACTCGGAGTCGATCGAGGCTCTGAAGGAGCGCGTCCCCGACAAGATGTCGGGCGTCGTCGACGATGATTCCGACAACCCGGGCTCGTTCGAGCTCGCCGGTCAGGACCTCTCCGACGTCGACCTCGACGTCGTCGTCCTCCCGCCCCAGGTCGACGAGTTCACCTGCGTCGAGTGCTTCCTCGTGAAGCACCGCTCGCAGCTCGACCACGAGTCGAAGCTCGGCCCGGTGTGCGCGGAGTGCGCCGCACTGTAAGCACGACCACCTCGGAGCCCCCGTCGCCGTCCGGCGCCGGGGGCTTCTGCGTACGCGGGTCTCGTGCGGCGCACCCGCACCCGCACCCGCACCGCACCCGCGCGCCGCTCCGCGACGCTGCCGAGCGGGTGCGCCCGGCCGACTCGACGCGGGTCAGGACCGCAGCGCGGCGACCACCGCGTCCGGGCGACGGACGCTGACGAGCCAGTACGGGGTCGGGTCGGCATCGTCACGGACCTCGACCTTGACGACGCCCCGGACGTAGCCGCGGAAGAGCGTCCACGCACGGGCGTCGAGCTCCGGACCGCGCTGGGAGGTCGCCGCGGCGCCCTCGAAGCCCTCGACCTCGCCGACGACCTTGCGCGGCAGGTGCGCGCGACCCGCCCGGAACTCGGTGTCCGTGACCTCGATCGTGGGTGCGAGGGCCCACAGCAGCACGAGCACGCCGATCTCCATGCCGATCGCCACGAGCACCCCGGCGAGCACGCTGATGGGGAGGAAGACGAGCAGGCTGGCGGGGATCACGAGGGCGGTCGCCAGGTAGAGCGCGGGCGGGGCCCAGAGTCGTTCGCGGTACAGGGTCACGAGACCATCCCACCACGAGTCGGGCGCCGTCCACGTCGCAGATCACGGAGAGGTCACGGCTGCACTACCCTCGTCACGTGACCGAACCAGTCGACGTGCTCTGGACCGGGGAGAACCCTCCCGGCTACGCCCACCCCGGGGACGCCGGAGGCGACCTCGTCTCCACCGAGGCGTTCGTCCTGCAGCCGGGGGAGCGGCGCCTCGTCGGCACCGGCCTCCGGATCGCGTTGCCCGACGGGTACGCCGCGTTCGTGGTCCCCCGGAGCGGACTCGCCGCCAAGCACGGGATCACCATCGTGAACTCGCCGGGGACGATCGACGCCGGCTACCGCGGCGAGGTCAAGGTCGCACTGCTGAACACCGACGCCGCCGAGCCCTACGAGGTGCACGTCGGCGACCGCATCGCGCAGGTCGTCGTGATGCCGGTGCCCCGCGTCACGTTCACCCGCGTCGACGAGCTCCCCGAGAGCGTCCGCGGCCAGGGTGGGTTCGGCTCGTCGGGCTACGGTGACCGGAGCGGTACCGTCAGCAACGCCGCAGAGGACGTCCAGGAAGGGACCCGCGCATGAAGTTCGGCCGCCGCAAGCGTGACGAGGTCGAGGTGGCGGAAGCCGTCGCCGACGAGGTGGAGGTCGCCGACACGACCCCCGAGGTGGACATCGCCACCGACGCCGACGCGGACCTCGACGAGGTGGACGCGGTCGCACCGACCGACAAGTCGGCCCCCGAGGACCGCGCCGAGAACGGGCCGCACGACGAGACCGAGGCGAACCTCGTCCGTCCGTACGTCGACCTCGGCGGGGTGAAGGTCCTCCCGCGTGAGGGGCTGCACCTCCGTCTCGAGGTCGAGGAGGGCTCGCAGCGCGTCGTCGCCGTCGGGCTCGACTACGACGAGTCGACGCTCCAGGTCCAGCCGTTCGCGGCGCCCCGTTCCACCGGTCTCTGGCACGAGATCCGGGCGCAGATCGCCGAGCAGATCGAGCGCCAGGGCGGTGAGGTCTCCGAGGTCGACGGCCCGTTCGGCCCCGAGCTGCGTGCCCTCGTCCCCGTCGCCAACGAGAACGGCGTGACCGAGGGTGCCCGGCCCGCCCGCTTCATCGGGGTGGACGGCCCGCGCTGGTTCCTCCGTGGCGTGATCGCCGGCAAGGCCGCCGAGACGCCCGACGACGCCGCGGACATCGAGGACCTCTTCCGCAGCGTGGTCGTGGTGCGCGGTGCGACGCCGATGCCGCCGCGCGACCTCATCCCGCTGCACATGCCGAAGTCGACACAGTCGGCCATCTGACCCCGCCTGGAGGCACGGTGCCGGACCACGACGACACCACCCGACCCGACGGGGTCGCGCCCGACGACCGCACGGCCGACGGGGTCGCGCCGGTCGACCGCTTCGCGGACGAGCGGGGTGAGCCGCTGTCCCTCAACGCGCAGCTCCGCGACGCCGTCCGGAACGCCGGCATCGGCCAGGTCGCCCCGGGTGAGGCCCCGTCCGGCCGCGCCCTGCTCACCGCGGTGGGCGGCGTGCGCGGCCTCGCGGAGTCGGTGCTGCCCGGGTTCGGGTTCCTGGTCGTCTACGCGGTCACGAAGGAGCTCGTCCCGAGCGTCGTGATCCCGGTCGTCATCGGTCTGGTGTTCGTCGTGCTCCGACTCGTGCAGCGCCAGTCGCTCGCGATGAGCTTCGCCGGCATCCTCGGGGTCGCGGTCTCGGCGGGACTCGCGCTCCTCACCGGCAAGGCGGAGAGCAACTTCATCCCCGGGATCGTCATCAACGCCGTCAGCCTCGTCGTGCTCCTCGTGACGCTCGCGATCCGGCGACCGCTCATCGGGCTGATCGTCGGGCTGCTGCTGCCGCAGGACGAGGACGGCACCGGGACCGACTGGCGTGCGGACCCGGGCAAGCGTCGCGTCCTGACCGTCGCGACCTGGCTGTGGGTGGGGCTCTTCGCACTCCGGCTGCTCATCGAGATCCCGCTGTACCTCACCGCGCAGGTCGAGCTGCTCGCCGGGATCAAGCTCATCACGGGCGTGCCGCTCTACGCCGCGCTGCTCTGGGTGACGTGGTTGCTCGTCCGGACCGTGTTCACGCACGACGAGGGTGCCGCCACGGTGTAGAGTTGTCTCGACATCGAGATACTTTCCGCCGGACCCTCGCGGGCTGGCGGGTTTAGGTTTGCCTTGCTGGTGGGACGTTCTGCGGCCCGCTTGGATGGGGGCACACCGATCAACCAGGGAGGCGGCACAGTGGCTGCAGTCAACAGCTTCGGCTCGAAGGACACGCTGTCGGTTGGGGGTGTCGACTACGCGATCCACCGGATCGACACGGTGCCCGGGCACGAGAAGCTCCCGTACAGCCTGAAGGTGCTGCTCGAGAACCTCCTCCGCACCGAGGACGGTGCCAACGTGACCGAGGAGCAGATCCGTGCCCTCGGCTCGTGGCAGCCCGAGGCCGAGCCCGACACCGAGATCCAGTTCTCGCCGGCCCGCGTGGTCATGCAGGACTTCACGGGTGTGCCGTGCATCGTCGACCTCGCCACGATGCGCGAGGCGATGGCCGAGATCGGCGGCGACCCGAACAAGATCAACCCGCTGTCGCCGGCCGAGATGGTCATCGACCACTCCGTCATCGCCGACCTCTTCGGCCGCGAGGACGCCCTGCAGCGCAACACCGACCTCGAGTACGAGCGCAACGGGGAGCGCTACCAGTTCCTCCGTTGGGGCCAGACGGCGTTCGAGGACTTCAAGGTCGTCCCGCCGGGCACCGGCATCGTCCACCAGGTCAACATCGAGTACCTGGCGAAGGTCACCTACACGCGCGAGTTCGACGGCGAGCTGTACGCCTACCCGGACACCCTCGTCGGCACCGACTCGCACACCACCATGGTGAACGGCCTCGGCGTGCTCGGCTGGGGCGTCGGCGGCATCGAGGCCGAGGCGGCGATGCTCGGTCAGCCGGTGTCGATGCTCATCCCGAAGGTCGTCGGAATCAAGCTGTCCGGGTCGATCCCGGGCGGCGTCACCGCGACCGACGTGGTGCTCACCATCCCGCAGGAGCTCCGCAAGCACGGCGTGGTCCGGCAATTCGTCGAGTTCTACGGGGAGGGGGTTTTCCGAGGTCCCGCTCGCCAACCGCGCGAACATCGGCAACATGAGCCCCGAGTTCGGGTCGACGGGGGCCTCTTCCCCGTCGACGCCGTGACGCTCGACTACCTCCGTCTGACCGGCCGTTTCGAGGAGCAGATCGCCCTGGTCGAGGCGTACTCGAAGGCCAGGGGCTCTGGCACGACCCGTCGGTGGAGCCCGCGTACTCCGAGTACATGGAGCTCGACCTCTCCACCGTCGTCCCGTCGATCTCGGGTCCCAAGCGCCCGCAGGACCGCATCGAGCTGTCGCACGCGAAGGACCAGTTCGAGGTCGACCTCGAGAACTACGCGATCGCGGACCACTCGCAGCAGGACAAGGCCGTCGCCGACACCTTCCCGGCGTCCGACCCGGTGGCCGCCGCCCCGGGCGACGAGCACGCCGTGCAGGACGACGAGTACGCCCAGCCGTCCGAGACCCCGGCCGAGACGCACGTCTCGAGCGCCCCGGCCACGATCACGAAGCCGACGAGCGTCACCGTCGGCGACGGCGACGCGTTCACGATCGACCACGGTGCGGTCGCGATCGCCGCGATCACGTCGTGCACGAACACGTCGAACCCGTCGGTCATGATGGCCGCGGGCATCCTGGCGCGGAACGCCGCGAAGAAGGGCCTCAAGGCCAAGCCGTGGGTGAAGACCACCCTCGCGCCCGGCTCGAAGGTCGTCACCGACTACTACGAGAAGGCCGGCCTGACCAGCTACCTCGAGGACCTCGGCTTCTACACGGTCGGCTACGGCTGCACCACCTGCATCGGCAACTCGGGTCCGCTGCCCGAGGAGATCTCGCAGGCCGTCCAGGACAACGACCTCGCCGTGACCGCGGTGCTCTCGGGCAACCGCAACTTCGAGGGCCGCATCAACCCCGACGTGAAGATGAACTACCTGGCCTCGCCGCCGCTCGTCATCGCGTACGCCCTCGCCGGCTCGATGCACTTCGACTTCGACACCGACGCCCTGGGCAAGGACCAGGACGGCAACGACGTCTTCCTCAAGGACATCTGGCCGGACGCCGCCGAGGTGCAGGACGTCATCGACACCTCGATCGACACCGAGATGTTCACCCACGAGTACGGCTCCGTGTTCGAGGGCGACGACCGCTGGAAGAACCTGCCGACCCCCACGGGCGACACCTTCGAGTGGGACAGCGAGTCCACCTACGTGCGGAAGCCCCCGTACTTCGAGGGCATGACGATGCAGCCCGACGCGGTGTCGGACATCTCGGGCGCCCGCGTGCTCGCGAAGCTCGGCGACTCGGTCACCACGGACCACATCTCGCCGGCCGGGTCGATCAAGGCGGACAGCCCGGCGGGCAAGTACCTCGCCGAGCACGGCGTCGACCGCAAGGACTTCAACTCCTACGGCTCGCGTCGCGGCAACCACGAGGTCATGATCCGCGGCACGTTCGCGAACATCCGCCTCCGCAACCAGCTCCTCGACGGCGTGGAGGGCGGGTACACCCGCGACTTCACGACGCCGGACGGTGCGCAGTCGTTCATCTACGACGCCTCGCAGCACTACCAGGAGCAGGGCATCCCGCTCGTCATCTTCGGCGGCAAGGAGTACGGCTCCGGCTCGTCGCGTGACTGGGCGGCGAAGGGCACGAACCTGCTCGGCGTCAAGGCGGTCATCACCGAGAGCTTCGAGCGCATCCACCGCTCGAACCTCATCGGCATGGGCGTCGTCCCGCTGCAGTTCCCGGTGGGCGAGACGGTCGAGTCGCTCGGACTCGACGGCTCCGAGGTCGTCTCGATCTCGGGCCTGACCGAGCTCAACGAGGGCCGGACGCCGAAGACCGTGCACGTCACCGCCGAGCCGAGCGAGCACTCGCCCGCCGGCAAGGAGACCGTGGAGTTCGACGCGGTCGTCCGCATCGACACCCCTGGCGAGGCGGACTACTACCGCAACGGCGGCATCCTGCAGTACGTGCTCCGCTCGCTCGTCTGAGCAGCGCCCGGGACGGTCGCTGACGCGACCACCTGACGGACTGGAGGCGCGGTGCCAGCTGGCACCGTCCTCCCTCGCAGGCTCGGTCGGCGCGCCCCGCGCAACGCTTCGCGTTGCACCGAGCGGGGCGCGCCAGTCCGTCGTCCGGTNGCGTGGATAGTGTGGGGACCTGTCCCACGAAAGGAGCGCCCCGTGGACCTGCTTCCGAGCATCACGTCGCCGCGCGACCTCAAGCGTCTGTCCGACACGCAGATGACCGACCTCGCCGCGGAGATCCGGCGGTTCCTGGTCGCCGAGGTCGCCAAGACGGGCGGGCACCTCGGGCCGAACCTCGGCGTCGTGGAGCTGACGCTGGCGATGCACCGCGTGTTCGACTCGCCGCACGACCCGTTCGTGTTCGACACGGGGCACCAGTCGTACGTGCACAAGCTCGTCACCGGCCGACAGGACTTCTCCCGGCTCCGCGAGCGCGGCGGGCTCGCCGGCTACCCGCAGCGGAGCGAGTCCGAGCACGACATCGTCGAGTCGTCGCACGCGTCGTCGTCGCTGTCCTGGGCGGACGGCATCTCCCGCGCCTTCCAGCGGACGGGCCAGGCAGACCGGACCGTCGTCGCGGTCGTGGGCGACGGCGCCCTGACCGGCGGGATGACGTGGGAGGCGCTCAACAACATCTCGGACAGCAACGACCGTCGGCTCGTGATCGTCGTGAACGACAACGGGCGCTCCTACGCCCCGACCATCGGCGGGATGGCGCGGTTCCTCAGTTCGGTCCGCACCCGACGCGAGTACCGGGCGCTGTTCGAGAAGTCGCAGGCGGTGGCCTCCCGCTTCGGCGCGCCGGGGCGTGCGTTCTACCGGGGCATGCGGGGCGGGCTGCACGGGTTCCTCTCGCGCTTCACGAACAACGAGGCGCTCTACTCGAACCTCGACATCAAGTACATCGGCCCCGTGAACGGGCACGACCAGCGTGCGATGGAGGCGGCCCTCCGCCAGGCGAAGGCGTACGGCGCACCGACGATCGTGCACGCCATCACCGAGAAGGGGTACGGCTTCGAGCCGGCGCTCCGCGACCAGGCGGACCAGTTCCACGCCGTCGGACACATCGACCCGGAGACCGGGGAGTCGCTCGACGTGTCGTCCGGGCCGTCGTGGACGTCGGTGTTCGCCTCTGAGCTGGCGTCGATCGGGGCTTCGGACGAGAAGATCGTGGCGATCACCGCCGCCATGCTCCGGCCGACCGGGCTCCACCTCTTCCAGGAGCAGCACCCCGACCGGGTGATCGACGTCGGGATCGCGGAGCAGCACGCGGTCACGACCGCCGCCGGGCTCGCGTACGGCGGGCTGCACCCCGTGGTGGCGCTCTACGCGACCTTCCTCAACCGGGCCTTCGACCAGGTGCTCATGGACGTGGCGCTCCACAAGGCCGGTGTCACGTTCGTCCTTGACCGCGCGGGCATCACCGGCCCGGACGGCCCATCGCACCACGGCATGTGGGACCTCGCGCTCCTGCAGGTGGTGCCCGGCATCCGCATCGCCGCCCCGCGCGACGCCGCCACCCTGCGCGAGGAGTTCCGGGAGGCCGTGGCCGTCGACGACGCGCCCACGGTGCTTCGATGGTCCAAGGGCCAGGTCGGGCCGGACATCCCGGCGCTCCGGCGGTTGCCCGACGGCGTCGACGTCCTCCGCTCCCCGTCGTCCGACCAGGAGCCCGACGTGCTCCTCGTCGCCGTCGGGTCCATGGTGCCCGTCGCGCTCGAGGCGGCGGCGCTGCTGGAGGCGCAGGGCATCGGCGCCACGGTCGTGGACCCGCGGTGGGTCGTCCCGATCCCGGCGTCGCTCATCGATCTCTCGCGCGAGCACCGGCTCGTCATCACGATCGAGGACGGAGTCCGGGTCGGCGGGGTCGGGACGCGGTTGCGCCAGGACCTCCGGGCCGCGGGTGTCGATACCGGTGTGAACGAGCTCGGCCTGCCGGACGAGTTCATCGACCACGCGTCCCGGTCGCAGATCCTCGCGGACGTCGGGCTCACGGCGCAGGCGATCGCGCGGGACGTGATCGACCAGGTGGTCGGGACGAAGGTGCCGCAGGCGAAGCCGGCGCGGTCACGGTCGAGCGCGGGGGCGGAGCGGTGACGCGCGGCGACGAGGTCGTAGGCGTAGTCGGACCGGACGACCATGGACCGCTCCGGCAGACGGAGGACGCTGCGAATCCCCGCGCACACCGGGCTGCTCTGGCCGAGGACGACGGGTCCCGTGTCCCGTTCGAGGACCTCCGCGCGGAGGCCTGAGGGTCACTCCTGACCGGCTCCGGCAGCGTCGGTCAGCTCGCGGAGCACCGCGAAGACGATGCTCTCCGCGCGGAGGGCGAACGACGTGCGGCGTCCGACCACGGCGCGCCGTCCGCGGTGGAGTTCGGCTCCGCACAACCGAAGTCGCCCCGCACCACGGGGAACCGTGGTGCGGGGCGACTTCGGTGGTGCGAGAGAGACGCGCCGGCTAGCGCGAGGCGGGCCCCACGATCGCCGGGTCGTGGAACGTGCCGCCGAAGACGCGCTCCGAGGCACCGGAGCGGTCGAGGTACGGGCTGATGCCACCGGCCTGGAACGGGTAGCCCGCACCGAGGATGAGCCCGAGGTCGATCTCCTCGACGTGCTGCACGACACCGTCCGCGAGCATGCGGTGCACCTCGTCGGCGAGGGCGTCCTCGAAGCGCTGCTGCATCGTCGCGGCGTCGACGGGCTCGGCGTCCTTCTTCGCGGGCGCGACGAGCTTCACGGCAGCGGGGTCGTACCCGGTCGCGTTGCCCTTCTTGTCGCGGGTCAGGATCGTCCCGTGCTCGGCGATCCGCTTCAGGCCGTCGCCCGGGTAGAAGCGCTCGGGCCACGCTGCGTGGTGGGAGTCGAGCACGTGCGCGCCGACGGGCAGGCCGACGAGCTCGAGCAGCTCGAACGGCGACATCGGCAGGCCGAGCGGCGCTGCGCCCTGCGCGACGACCTCGAACGGGGTGCCCTCCTCGACGCCGCGCATCGCCTCGCCGAGAACCCGGGCGAGCACCCGGTTGACGACGAAGCCGGGCTGGTCCGCCGTGACGATCGCGGTCTTCTTCAGCGTCTTCGCGACGGCGAGGGCCGTGGCCACCGCCTCGTCCGACGTGTGCTCAGCCCGGACGACCTCGACGAGCGGCATGACCGCGACCGGGTTGAAGAAGTGGAAGCCGACGAGCCGCGCGGGTTCGGTGAGCACCGAACCCATCTCCGCGACGGACAGCGAGGACGTGTTCGTGGCGAGGATCGCGTCGGGGGCGATGACCTGCTCGATCTTGCGGAGGACGTCCTGCTTGACGGACATCTCCTCGAACACGGCTTCGATCACCCAGTCGGCGTCGGCGAAGGCGTCGTACGAGACCGACCCGCTGACGAGCGCCTTGATGCGGTTCGCGTCGTCGGGCGACACCCGGCCCTTCGCGAGCATCTCGTCCACCGAGTCCCCGATGCGGGCGACGCCGGCGTCGACGCGCTCCTGCGACACGTCCGTGATGACCACGGGCACGCCGAGACGACGGGCGAACAGCAGCGCGAACTGCGATGCCATGAGTCCGGCGCCGAGGACGCCGACCTTCGTGATCTTCTTCGCCTCGACGCCCTCGGGGGCGCCGACGGGCTTCTTCGCACGCTTCTGCACGAGGTCGAACGCGTACATCGATGCGGCGAACTGGTCGCCGGCGAGCAGGTCCGCCAGGGCGTCGTCCTCGTCGGCGAACCGCTCGTCGAGGGAGCCCGACTTGGCGGCGGCCACGAGGTCGAGTGCTCGGAACGGCGACTTCGGGACGGTGCCGATCTTCGCCGCGACCTGGCCGCGGGCCACCTTGACGACGGTGCCCCAGGCGGCCTTCTCGAGGATGCCCGGCTCGTTGGACCGTTTGACCGACACGCGCCCGCTGATGACGCCGTCGGCCCAGGCCACCGCGGACGGCAGGAAGGTCACCGAGGGGATCAGCGCGTCGCCGATGCCGAGCTCGACCGCGGCCTTGCCGTCCATGAGCCGGTTGTTCTTGAGCGGGTTCTCGACGATGACGCGGAGCGCCTTCTCGGGTCCGATCAGGCGAGGGAGGAGCGTCGCACCGCCCCAGCCCGGGATGATGCCGAGGAAGACCTCCGGGAGACCGATGCCCTGCGCCGCCGACGAGAACACGCGGTAGGTGCAGTGCAGCGCGATCTCGAGCCCGCCGCCGAGTGCGATGCCGTTCACGAACGCGAACGACGGCACACCCAGGTCGGAGAGCTTGCGGAGCGTGGCGTGCCCGAGTGCTCCGAGCTCGTGCGCGACCTCGCGCGAGGGCAGCGCCGCCGCCTGCGACAGGTCGGCGCCCGCGGCGAAGCAGTACTCCTTGCCGGTGATCGCGACCGCCTGGATGCTGCCGGCGGACGCCGCCGCGCGCAGGGTGTCGAGCACGTCGGACAGCTCGCGCATGGTGCGCGGACCGAGGGTCGACGGGCGCTTGTAGTCCTTGCCGTTGTCGAGCGTGACCAACGCCAGCGTGCCACCGGAGGGGAGTGGCACGTGCTTGACGTACGAGTGGGTGACGACCTCGTCGGCGCTGAGCTCGGTCAGCTGGTCGATCGGGGTGGTGGTCATCGTCAGGCCGCCTTCCGTGCCGCGCTCTTGCTGAAGTTCGGGTTCTCCCAGATGACGGTGCCGCCCTGGCCGAGCCCGATGCACATCGTCGTGATGCCGTACCGGACGTCCGGTCGCTCGGCGAACTGCGCGGCGAGCTGGTTCATCAGACGGACGCCGCTCGACGCGAGCGGGTGCCCGACGGCGATGGCGCCGCCCCAGGCGTTCACGTTCGGGGAGTCCTGCGCGATGCCGTAGTTGTCGAGGAACGCGAGCACCTGCACCGCGAACGCCTCGTTGATCTCGAACAGCCCGATGTCGTCGATCGTCAGGCCGGCCTTGCGCAGCGCCTTGTCCGTGGCGGGCACCGGTCCGACGCCCATCACCTCGGGCTCGACGCCCGCGAACGCGAACGAGACCATGCGCATCTTCGTCGACAGGCCGTGCTGCTTCGCGCCGTCCTCGGACGCGAGCAGGCTCATGGTGGCGCCGTCGTTCAGGCCGGCCGCGTTGCCGGCGGTGACCCGTCCGTGGGGCCGGAACGGCGTGCGGAGGGCGGCCAGCGCCTCCAGGGTGGTGCCCGGACGCGGCGGCTCGTCGGTCGTGACGATGTCCCAGCCCTCGCCGGTGTTCACCTCCACCGGGACCACGTCGGGCTGGAGCTTGCCGGCGGCCCAGGCCGCTGCGTACCGCTGCTGCGACTGCACCGCGTAGGCGTCGGTGCGGTCCTTCGTGATCGCCGGGAAGCGGTCGTGCAGGCGCTCGGCGGTCGAGCCCATCACGAGCGCGTCACCCGCGACCATGCGCTCGGCGACGAAGCGCGGGTTCACGTCGGCGCCGAAGCCCATCGGGTGCCGACCCATGTGCTCGACCCCGCCGGCGATGGCGACGTCGGCCGCACCGAACGCGATCGCGCCGGCGAGCGTCGTGACGCTCGTCATGGCACCCGCGCACATGCGGTCGATCGCGTAGCCCGGCACCGACTTCGGGAGTCCGGCGAGCATGCCCACCGTGCGGCCGAGGGTCAGGCCCTGGTCGCCCTGCTGGGTGGTCGCGGCCACGGCGACGTCGTCGACCGCCGCACCGTCGAGCTGGCTGTTCCGGTCGAGCAGGCCGCGCATGGCGTGGACCGCGAGGTCGTCCGCACGGGTCTTCCAGAACACCCCCTTCTCACCGGCTCGTCCGAACGGTGTGCGCACACCGTCCACGAACACGACGTCTGATGCCTTGGGCAATCCGGGCCTCCAGATCCTCTTCGATCGAGTCGGAGCACGTTCCGCCCCGACCGGCCGGGCAGCGCCCGGCGACGGTACCGACGCTATGCCCGCAGCCTGGGCGGACGCATGCCGGTTGGGGTGTTCCTACGAGTCGGTGTTGCTCTCGGCAGCAGGCTGCTGTGCGGCCTCGACAAAGGCGTGCGCGATGATCGAGGCGGTCTCCTCGACCTGCCACGGTCGGGCGTCGTGCGCGGCGAGGGCGGCACCGACGGTCTCGGTCGCGATCGGCGTCGGCGGCTCCCAGGACACGGACCGGAGGGTGTCCGGGGTGAGCAGGTTCTCGACGGGCAGGTCCAGGGCCTCGGCGCGCGCGAGCACGGCGGCGCGGGCTGCCTTGTACCGGCGGTCCGCGTCGGGGTTCCGGTCGGCCCAGGCGCGGGGAGGGGGCAGCGACGGGTCGCCGGCGGCGCGGAGCTTCGGGAGGTCCTCGGTGGTGCGTCCGGCCTCGACGGCGGCCCACCAGCGGTCGATCTCGCTGCGGCTGGCCCGGCCGGTGAACGCCTTGAGGCCGGCGAGCTCGCCCTTCGACGCGGGGTTCGCGGCGGCCGCGGCGACGATCGCGGCGTCCGGGATCGTCCGGCCCGGGGCGACGTCGGCCTCGCGGGCGTACTCGTCACGGGCGGTCCACAGCGCGCGTGCGATCGCGAGCGCTCGGGCGCCGCGGAGCGCGTGCATGCCGGACAGGCGGCGCCAGGGCTCCGTGCGCGGCGGCTTCGGCGCACGGTTCAGCACCGCCGCGAACTCCTCCGCGGCGATCCGGGTCTTCCCGGCCTCCTCGAGCACCGCGGCGAGGGCGTCCCGGAGGTCCGGGAGCAGCTCGACGTCCAGCGCGGC
>NZ_BACW01000071.1:0-2238 GCF_000333315.1 Curtobacterium sp. B8 | reverse complement strand
ATCACCTCCCCGTGACGCGGGCGCTCTTGACGTGCCCGCGGTCCGGCCGGAGGCCCATCTCCGCCATCTGGTACAGGATGCGGCGCTGCACGGGCTTGAGGCCGTCGCGGGCGTCGGGGAGTGCCCGGGAGTAGATGACGGAGTACGCGTACTCGAGGAAGGAGCCCTGCATCTCCTCGGAGACGTCGACGTCCTCGATGCGTTCACCGTCGGGCAGGCCGACTGCTTCCGTGCGTGCCATGGCACCCTTCTGCGAGACTGGGGAGGATGGGAACCAGCGTACCGACGGCCCCCGACGCCGCAGCGAACCTCGCCGACGTCTTCCCGAGTTGCCTCGTCGCACTCGGCGCTGCGGACGACGCGTGGTTGCGATCACACGGCCTGGAGGCACGGATCGCCCTCCGCCCCGCCCGCTCGGCGATCGTCGTGCTGGTCGACGGGCTCGGCGCCGCCGCGCTCGCGGCGCGTGCCGGACACGCGCGGTGGCTGGCCGCGCCGCCCGCGAGCGGCGCCGCCAAGAAGCTCCGCAGCGGGTTCCCGACCACGACGGCCGCGGCGCTGAGCACCCTCACGACGGGACGCCCACCGGGCTCCCACGGCGTCGTCGGCTACAGCGGCTGGAACCCGGACACCGGGCGCGTGATGAACCTGCTCAGCGGCTGGGACGACGAGGTCCCCGCGGGCTGGTTCCTCGGCCCGACGCTGTTCACCGAGGCGACGGGCATCGGCGTCGACCCGGTCGTGGTCGGCCCCGGGCGCTACCGGACCTCCGGCATGACGGCGAACGTCCTCGGCGGAGCCCGCTACGTGTCCGCCGACTCGATCGCCGACCGGGTCGACGCCGCCCTCGCGGAGACGCTGACGGGCCGCTCGCTGGTGTACCTCTACGTCCCCGAGCTCGACTCGGTCGGCCACAAGCACGGGTGGCAGTCCGACCGCTGGACCGCGGCGCTCGAGCTGCTCGACGGCGAACTCGCACGCCTGGACCGCACGCTCCGGCCGGACGTCGGTGTCGTGGTCACGGCCGACCACGGCGTGCTCGACGTCCCCGACCACGCGAACATCCCGATGGACCCGGCGCTCCTGGAGGACGTCGTCGGCGTCGCCGGGGACCCGCGCTGCCGCCAGCTGACCGTCGCACCGGGCACCGACGTCCGGTCGCTCGTCGGGCGGTTCCGGGCGCGCTACGGAAAGAAGGCGTACGTGGCGACCCGTGCCGAGGCGATCGACGCCGGGTGGTTCGGCCGCGTCGCGCCGGAGGTCGTCGAGCGGATCGGCGACGTCGTGCTCGTGGCCCGCGGCTCCTGGGCGTTCAACGACGACCGGGCTCTCAAGCCCGGCGAGACCCCGAAGCGGATGCTCGGGCAGCACGGGGCGATGACGGACGAGGAGACCTTCGTCCCGCTCCGCCTCGCCGGCGCCTTCGCGGGCTGACGACGGCCCGGACCGGACGGCAGACGCGACCGGCCCCGTCACGCGCGGTGCGTGGCGGGGCCGGGGCGGGCCTCTCCCCACCGGCACGGCCGGTCCGCCGCTGGCGCGTCGCACCGGAACCGGCGGCGTGGGCCCAGGCCGGTGGTCAGGAGGTGTGTCGGATCAGGCGGGATCCTCTGGGCGGGTGCCGAAGACGATCTCGTCCCAGCTCGGCATCGAGCGACGGTTGCGCTTCCGGCGCTCCTGGCGCCCGTCGCTCTCCGGTGCCGACGTCGGACGGGCGTCCGGCTGCGGGGCGGTGTCCGACGACTCCTCGAAGCCCTGCAGCGGGATGTCGACGACGCTGATCGAGGTGCCGCGCGGCTCCTCCTGGTGCTCGGTGAAGGACGCCGCCTCACGCTCGCCGCGACGTCGGCGCAGCGCCTCGAGGAGGTCGGCCGTCTCGTTCCCGGGGGCGCGCTCCTCGGGCGTCGCCGCGCCGATGCGGGGGAGCGGAGCGCGGAGCGGGGCCCGCTCGGCGACCTCGGGGTTCGTGAGCTCCTCGTCGGGGGCGTCGACGCGGAAGGCGCCGGAGTCGAAGCGGGTGCCGTCGGCGTCCTCGTGGTCGTACTCNACGGCGCGGAGGCGCGGCGCGATGCCCTCGTCGTCCGTGTGGGACAGGCGGTGGGCGTCCCCGTTGTCCGGCACGAGCGTCGCGGTCTTCGGTTCGAAGCGCCACTGGGCGTCGTGCTCGACCTCTGGCACGGTGTACCGGACGCGGACCTGCCCCCGGTTTCGACGTGCTTCCCGAGGCCCACTCGACCC
>NZ_BACW01000072.1:0-6351 GCF_000333315.1 Curtobacterium sp. B8 | reverse complement strand
GGCCCGCCGAGGCCCCCCAGGCCCCCCGAGCTTCGCGAGGCCCGCCGAGGCCGCGCCGACAGCGCGCAGCGCCCGCCGCGTCAGCGCGCGGCGGCCGTCAGACCGTGCGCGGCCGCGACGCCTTTGTTCGTGACCTGCCCCGCGTGCACGTTCAGACCGAGCGCGAGCGCCGGGTCGTCGGCGAGCGCCTGCTCCCAGCCGCGGTTCGCGATCGCCACCGCGTACGGCAGGGTCGCGTTCGTGAGCGAGATGGTCGAGGTGCGCGGCACCGCTCCGGGCATGTTCGCCACGCAGTAGTACACGGCGTCGTGCACGCGGAACGTCGGGTCGTCGTGCGTCGTCGGCCGCGAGCCCTCGAAGCAGCCGCCCTGGTCGATCGCGATGTCGACGAGCACCGACCCCGGCTGCATGTCCGCGACCATGGCGTCGGTCACGAGCTTCGGCGCCGAGGCCCCGGGGATGAGGACCGAGCCGATCACGAGGTCGGCCGACGCCAGGGCCGAGGCGATCGCGTGCGACGACGACCGCAGGGTCGTGACGCGTCCGTCGAACCGGGCGTCGAGCGCACGCAGGCGCGGCAGGCTGATGTCGAACACGGTGACCTCGGCGCCGAGGCCGAGCGCCATCGTCGCCGCGTGCTCCCCCGCGACACCGCCACCGATGACGACGACACGGCCCTTCGGGGTCCCGGGCACGCCGCCGAGCAGCAGTCCGCGGCCGCCGTTCGTGCGCATGAGGTGGTACGCGCCGACCTGGGCGGAGAGTCGGCCGGCGATCTCCGACATCGGCGACAGGAGCGGCAGCGAACGGTCCGGCAGCTGGACGGTCTCGTAGGCGATGGCCGTCGCACCGGACTCCATGAGCGCCGTCGTCAGCGGGCGGTCGGCGGCGAGGTGGAGGTACGTGAAGAGGACCTGCCCCGGTCGGATCGACGCGTACTCGGACGCGACGGGCTCCTTGACCTTGAGGATCATCTCGGCGCGCGCCCAGACCTCGTCCGCGGTGCCGACGATGGTCGCGCCCGCCGCGGTGTACTCGTCGTCCGGGAAGGCCGAGCCGACTCCGGCTCCGGCTTGCACGAGGACCTCGTGGCCGTGCAGGGTCAGCTCCGCGACGCCCGCCGGGGTGGCCGCGACGCGGTACTCGTTGTTCTTGACTTCGGTGGGGACGCCGATCAGCATCACGGACTCCTTCGTGGGCGGTGCTCGTTCGACACCACGATGCGCCGGAGTTCGTTACGGACTCGTTTCGGCCGAACATCTGCGCGACGAAGAGCGCTTCCGTTCGACGAGATTCGGGAATCAGTCCACCTTGCCCGGATTCAGGATCCCCTGCGGGTCGAACACCCGACGGATGCCGCGCTGCAGTCCGAGCACGTCGTCGCCGAGCTCGTCACCGAGGTGGTGCCGCTTCAGCACACCGACCCCGTGCTCACCGGTGAGCGTCCCGCCGAGTTCGATCGCCGCCCGGAACAGTGCGTCCGCCGCGTCCCACACCCGCTGCGGCACGACGTCGCCGTCGAACACGAAGTTCGGGTGCAGGTTGCCGTCGCCCGCGTGCGCCACGGTCGGGATCGCGACGCCGTGGTCGCGACTGATCGCCGCGACCCGGTCGAACATCTCGGCGAGGCGGCTCCGCGGCACGGCGACGTCCTCGATCAGCACGCGTCCCCGGGCCGTCATCGCCGCGTGGAACGACCGGCGGATCGTGAGCAGGCGGTCGCGTTCCGCCGCCGACCCCGCCAGGCGGACGGTGCCGCCCTCGGCCTGGAGGCGCGGTGCGGCACCCAGCGCGGCCTCCGTCGCACCCGGGCCGTCGTACTCCACGAGGAGGAACACCCCGCCCTCCTGGCCGCTCCCCACCGTCTCCGCCATGACGGCGGGCCCGAGGTGGTCGGCGATGCCCGCGAGCGCCGCCTCGTCGAGCAGTTCCACGGTGGACGGGCGCGGGGCACCCTCGGTCGCCGCGGTGACGACGGCCGCCGCGGCCGCCGCCGCGTGGTGCACGGTCCGGAACACCGCGCCGAGGGTGGCCGGCTCCCCCGGCGGGACGGGCACGAGCCGGACGGTCGCGCCGACGATCACCCCGAGGGTGCCCTCGGACCCGACCATCAGGGCCGTCAGGTCGAGGCCGGTGACGCCCTTCACCGTGCGGTGCCCGGTCGAGACGAGTCGCCCGTCCGCGAGGACGACGTCGAGGCCGAGCACCGCCTCCCGGGTGACGCCGTACTTGACACAGCGCAGGCCGCCGGCGTTCGTGGCGATGTTGCCGCCGATGCTCGAGATCGCGGCACTCGCGGGGTCCGGGGCGAAGCGGAGCCCGTGCCGGGCCACGGTCTCGTTCAGCGTGGCGTTCAGGACACCGGGTTCGACGACCGCGAGTTCGTCCGCCACGGAGACCTCGAGGATCCGGTCCATGCGGGCGACGCTCAGCACGACCGATCCGTCGGTGCCGTTCGCACCCCCGGCGAGTCCGGTCCCGGCGCCGCGCGGGACGACGGGGACGCCCAGCGCCGAGCACGTGCGGAGGGTCTCCTGCACGTGCGCGACCGTCCGCGCCTCGACCACGGCGGCCGGTGCGCCGTCGGCCACCCAGCCGGACTGGTCGGTGCGGGCGGCGTCGAGCACCGGCACGTCGGTCCGGACGACCACCCCGTCGGGGTCGTCGAGGGCGGATCGGAGGGCGACGACGATGTCCATGCCAGCACGCTACCGGCGGATCCCGTCCGGCAGCGGCTGCGCGTCAGCCGGTGCGGAGCGACTCGCTGGGCAGCTCCCCGAACCGCGCCCGGTACGACGCCGAGAACCGTCCGAGGTGACCGAATCCCCACGCCCCGGCGACCTGCGCGACCGTCGTGCCGTCCGGAGCGCCGCGGAGCAGGTCCGTGCGGGCGCCGTCGAGCCGGGCGGCGCGGAGGACGTCCCCGGGGGTCTGACCGAGGTTCCGGCGCAGCGACTGCTGGAGTCCGCGCGGACTGAGGCCGGCCGCCGCCGCGATCTCGGGGGTGCCGATGGGCTCACGGGCGTGGTCGTGCACGAACTCGAGCGCCTTCCGGAGCCGTTCGTGCTCGGGGCCCGTACCGGTGACCACCGCGCGCCAGCGGCTCCGCTCCGGGAACGCGGCGATCGCGGCACGGACGAAGGCCTCGGCGATGTCGCGTTGCTCGAGCGGGCCGAGGTCGTTCGAGACGTCCAGCCAGCGCGGCGAGTGCAGGCGCACCGTTTCCTGCCAGGTGCGGAGGCCCTCGGCCGTCGGTCGGCGGAGGGCCTCGAACGCGAACTCGTCGTCGCCGACGACGGCCCGGACGTGGTCGCGGTCGAGGTGCACGAGGTTCAGCGCGATGTCGTGGTGGTGCAGCTGGTAGACGTCCGCGAACGGCAGCACGACCGGGACGCCGGCGCGCAGTTCGACCTCGTCGCCGCCGTACGTGATCGTGCTCGCGCCCGAGCTCATCCACGCGACGAGGAAGGCGTCGTCGACACGGCTCTCGCTCCGCAGGTCGACCCCGAACCGGGACGACACGAGGGACAGACGGCCGTCGCCGACGCCGCCGAAGGTCCACGGGGTGGTGGGGCGTACCCGACGGACCCGCGGGGCGCGGAGGTCGTAGCCGTCGCCGAAGAAGGTCAGGGCTTCGTCGAGGTCCTGACCGACGACCCGTCGGGAGGCGCGGGGCGGCACCCTGGTCGGGAGGGTGGGTTCGGTGGCTCCGGACGCTGTCGACGACAGGTCGGTCTCGTTGCGGGACACCATGAACAGGAATGTACGGGGTACCACCGACATCGCTCCGCGCAGATCGGACGATCCCCAGGTCGGAGCGGCTCCGTCACGGCTGCAGGATGGCCTGCCCGATGCTCTCGTCGAGGATGAGGTCGGTCACGAGCCCGCCGCCCAGCGCCCCGCGGAGCGACGCCGCCTTGGACCGACCGGCCACCACGCACACCCGGCGCGGCGCGCGCTTGATCGTGTCGAGGTCCGGTCCGCCGGCCCGGGCGTTGACGCCGATGTCCTTCCACGAACCGTCCGCGCGGTAGAACACCGTCGAGACGTCGCCCACGACCTTCGCGCGCACGAGCTCCTGCTGGTCGGCAGGGTCGAGGTAGCCGCCCGAGTAGACGTGTGACGGGACCGGGGCCTGCGGCGCACCGACCCCGAACACGACGAGGTCCATCCGCTCGTGGAGGTCGAGCACGCGGCGGATCGACCGCTCCTTGAAGAGCATCTCCTTCGTCGCGGGGTCGTCGAAGAACGCCGGCACGGGGAACTGCTGCACGAAGGCGCCGTACGCCTCGCCGAACCGCCGCAGGATCTCGGACGCGTAGACGATGCCCGTCGTGCGGGTGTTCGCGGCACCGTTCACCTGCACGATCGTCGACCCGTGCGTGGTCTTCGGCACGAGGTACCGACTGACGGCGCTGACCGTGGAACCCCACGAGATCCCGATGACCATGTTCGAGTCGATGTACTGCGTGAGGATCCGGGCCGCCGACAGCGCGACCCGCTCGAGCCGGTCGACGTCGCTCGTGTGGTCCGGCACCGGGACGACGTGCGCGTGCACCCCGAAGCGCGACCGGATCGAGCGGCTGAGCGCGGCAGCCTGGTCGAGGGGCGAGCGGATCTGGATGTCCACGAGACCGGTGTCACGGGCGTACTTCAGCAGCCGGGAGACCGACGACCGCGAGGTCCCCAGCTCGTCGGCGATGGCGTCCATCGTCAGGTCCTGCAGGTAGTACAGGTGCGCGGCGCGCAGCGCCTGCTGGGTGCGCATGGGCTGGGCGGCATCGCTCATGGTGCTCCGATCTCTTGCCATCGCAACCATGCACGGACGTGCACGGCCTCTGCAACCCCTGTCGCGCCTCCCGGCCCGGTCGGGAGGGTCTCCGACAGGTGTGCTGCACGTTCGTGCACGCGAGTTGCCCGGCCTCTCACCCAGGAGCACGATCGAGATCGAACCAACCGATCGAGCAAGGAAGCGACACATGTCGAAGAAGACGCAGCCCCGGAACACGGTGTCGGCGCTCACCGAGCGCCCGAACGCCAAGGTCCTCATCGTCGGTGGTGGCATCAACGGCATCGCCACCTTCCGCGACCTCGCCCTGCAGGGCGTGGACGTCGCACTCGTCGAGCGCGGCGACTACGCGAGCGGCGCCTCGGCGGCGTCGAGCCACATGATCCACGGCGGCATCCGCTACCTCGAGAACGGCGAGTTCCGCCTCGTCCGCGAGAGCGTGCAGGAGCGCAACGGCCTCATCCGGATCGCCCCGCACTACGTCAAGCCGCTGCAGACGACCATGCCGATCTTCTCGACGTTCTCCGGCATCATGAACGCCCCGCTCCGCATGCTCACGCACAAGCAGCGCTCCACGAAGGAGCGCGGCGCGGCGCTCATCAAGATCGGCATGACGATCTACGACTCCTTCTCGCGCGACGGCGGCTCGGTGCCGAAGCACCGCTTCCTGACGAAGAAGGCCGCGCTCGCGGACATGCCGGCGCTCAACAAGGACCTCAAGTACACGGGGACCTACTACGACGCCTCCGTGCACGAGCCGGAGCGCCTCGCGCTCGACGTGCTCAAGGACGGCCTCGCCGCCGGCTCCGGCACCGGCTCGGCGTCCACCGCCCGCGCCGTCAACTACGTCGAGGCCGCCGGCACCCGTGACGGTGGCGTCGTGCTCCGCGACCGCGAGACGGGTTCGGAGTTCGTCTTCACCGCCGACGTCGTGATCAACGCCTCCGGCCCCTGGACCGACCTGACGAACCAGGCGTTCGGCGGCGAGACGAAGTTCATGGGCGGCACGAAGGGCTCCCACATCGTCGTGCACAACGACGAGCTGCTCGAGGCGACCAAGGGCCGCGAGCTGTTCTTCGAGAACAACGACGGTCGCATCGTGCTCATCTACCCGCTCAAGGGCCGGGTGCTCATCGGCACGACCGACATCGACGCCGACCCGTCGCAGCCGGTGACCACGACCGAGGAGGAGATCGACTACTTCTTCGGGCTCGTGAAGCACGTGTTCCCGCAGATCGAGGTCACGCGCGACCACATCGTCTACAGCTACTCCGGCATCCGTCCGCTCCCCCGCCACGAGGACACCGCCCCCGGCTTCGTGTCCCGCGACTACCGGATCGTCGACACCCCGATCGCCGGCCTGCCGGACTCGACGGTGCTGTCGCTCGTCGGCGGCAAGTGGACCACCTTCCGCGCCCTCGCCGCACACCTCTCCACCGAGGCGACGACCAAGCTCGGGGTCGCCCGCAAGGTCGACACGACCGGCATGCCGATCGGCGGCGGCAAGGACTTCCCGGCCACTGACGCCCAGCGTGCGCTGTGGGTCAAGTCGCACCGCGACG
>NZ_BACW01000073.1:0-1006 GCF_000333315.1 Curtobacterium sp. B8 | reverse complement strand
GGTGGTCGCGGTAGTCGGGTCGTTCATCGGGTCCGGTGCCGCCGGGGGCACGCCCATCCAGAACGCCTCGGGCGGGGCGCTGTCGGCCTCGTCGACGTCGATCGCGCCGGACGGGCCGGCGTTCGGCATCTGGTCGGTGATCTACCTCGGCTTGATCGTGTACGCGGTGCGGCAGCTGTTCCGGACCGCGGACGACGAGCGGCACGCGCGGCTCGCCCTCCCCGCGACGCTCTCGCTGCTCCTCAACGCGGCGTGGATCCTGGCGGTGCAGTTCGGCTTCCTCTGGGCGAGCGAGCCGATCATCGTGGCGCTCCTCGCCGTGCTGGTCTGGACGTTCGTCGTCCTGCGGCGCACCCGGCCCTCCGGCGTCGTCGAGGCGATCGTCACGGACGGCACGTTCGGCCTCTACCTCGGGTGGGTCTGCGTGGCGACGGCAGCGAACACGGCGGCGGTGCTGACGGCGGCGGGCTTCCGGGGCTTCGGGCTCGGCCAGGACGTCTGGGGCGTGCTCGTGGCGGCGGTGGCCGGGCTCGTCGGGGTGCTGCTCGCGGTCTGGGACCGGGGGCGGCTCGCGCCGACGGCCGCGCTGTGCTGGGGACTGGCGTGGGTCGCGGTCGGGCGGCTCGACGGGCCGCTCGTGTCGGTGCCGACGGCGGTGACCGCGGTGGTGGCCGTCGTCGTGGTGGTGCTCGTGACGGTGCTCGTCCGGACCCGGGCGGGCTGGGCCGGGCGGCGGCGGTCGTTGGCGGCCGCCTGACCGGCGCGGCCGCGCGGCCGCGCGGACACGCGGACACGAGACTCGGCGGCGCGGCCTCGAGACTCGGCGGCGCAGCCACGAGACTCGGCGTGGGCGACACCGCTCGCGCTCGGGAGCGCGAGCCATGTCGCCCAGCGCGAGACTCGGCCCGCCGGTGCTGAGCCGGCGGGACGGGCGCACACCGCGCCTCCCGGCCGGGTCGACGCGCCACGAGTCTCGGGCGCGCCGCCACGAGACTCGGCGTGGGCG
>NZ_BACW01000074.1:0-2527 GCF_000333315.1 Curtobacterium sp. B8 | reverse complement strand
ACCAGAGCGAGGGCGGGTAGCCGAAGATCTGAGCGTTCGAAGACGTCGACATCACGAGCAGCCAGTAGAAAGGGAAGATCGACAGCACCACGCCGACGATGAGGCACAGGTGGGTGACGACGCGTCCGACCCAGCCGTGCCGGAACCCACGGCGGTGGTCGTCCGGCCGGTCGGCGACGGCGTTCGGGCGGCCGAGTGCAGCCGCGGTGTTCGTCGTGCGCGGTGCGGTGTCGGCGCTCATGCGCGGTTCCCCTTCGTGGACGTCGTGGACGTCGTGGACGTCGTGGACGTGGTGGCCGGAGCGAGGGTGAGGGCACGCGCGGTGCGCAGTCGCCTCGGTGTCTTCAAGCCGTCCCGTTCGCTGAGCAGTCGCCAGTTGATGATCGCGAACACCACGGAGAAGAAGAACAGCACCCAGGCGATCGCCGACCCGTAGCCGAAGTCGAACTGGTTGAACGCCTGGTCGTACTGGTACAGCACGATCGTCATGCCGGCTTCGTCCGGTCCGCCGACGGCCTGGCCGTTGAACAGGATCTGCGGCTCGGTGAAGAGCCCGAGTCCGCCGATCGTCGACGTGATGACGGTGAACAGGATGACCGGCCGCAGCATCGGGATCGTGATCCGGGTGAAGATCTGCCAGGTGTTCGCGCCGTCGACCTTCGCGGCGTCGTACAGCTCGGTGGGGATCGACTGGAGGCCGGCGAGGTAGATGATCGCGTTGTACCCGGTCCACCGCCAGATGACCATCACCGCGATGGTCACCTTGACGCCCCAGTAGGTGGACAGCCACCCGACCGGGTCCGCACCGACGGCACGGAGCGCGGCGTTCACGAGTCCGAAGCCGTCGGAGAACACCGACCCGAACACGATGGCCATCGCCACCATGCTGGTGACGTTCGGGATGAAGTACGCGACGCGGTAGAAGCCCTTCGCCCGGATGTTCCCGTGGAGCAGGAACGCGAGCACGAGCGCGAGGAAGAGCATCGGGACCGTGGAGATGATCCAGATGATGAACGTGTTCGACACCGCGTTCCAGAACCGCGGGTCGCCGAGCAGGTACTGGTACTGCGCGAACCCGACCCACGCGGGCGCACCGACGCCGTCCCAGTCGGTGAACGACAGCACGATCGAGAACACGATCGGGAACAGCCCGAACACCAGGAACAGGACGTAGAACGGCGCGATCGCGACGTACTGCGGCCAGAAGCGGCGGAGGGACCGGTGGCCCGTCGCCGCGGTCGAGATCGACGAGGTGGGCGTCCCGCCGACGACCGGGTTCGCGGTCGTCGCCGGGGCTTCGCGGGTGGAGGTCATGCCGCCACCCCCCGCTTCGCGAGGACGCGGTCGGTCTGGTCGACCGCGTCCTTCCATGCCCGCTCCGGGTCCTTGCCCGTCGACTCGACGTTGGTGATCTCGGTCGCGAACGCGCCGATGAACCGTTCCCGGTTCGAGATGTAGGTCACGGGCACCTCCGGTGCGGCGTCGCGGAAGAAGTCGAGCGGGTCCTGGTCGCCGAAGTAGTCGCCCGGGTTCCGCATGAGCCCGTTCGAGAAGGACGCCGGGGTGGAGGGGAAGAGCTGGATGTCGTTGTAGGTGTGCGACTGGACCTCTGGCCCGGTGATCCACTTCGCGAACGCCACGGCCGCCGCCGGGTCCTTCGACGACTTCGGCACCGCGAGGAACGAGCCGCCGCTGTTGCCGGGGCGTTCGGGTTGCCGGGCGATGCGCCACTTGCCGGAGAGGTCCGGCGCGGTGTCGTGGATGACCTGCGTCCACCACGCGCCCTCGATCTGTCCGGCGACCCGACCGGCGACCCACCCGGCGTTCTGGTCGGTACCGGACTGCAGGTTGCCGGTGATGCCGGCCCGGATCGACTCGACCGCGTTGTCCCAGGCCTTCCGCACCGCGCTGTCGTCGCGCTGGTAGAGGGGCTGGTCGTCGCGGTCGAAGTAGCGGGTCGGGCTCGCTGCGATGTACTGGTTGAAGAGCTGCGTCGCCGTGATGATGGTCGCCGCGCCCGTCTTCCGCTTGATCTGCTTGCCGAAGTCCCGGAAGTCCGACCACGTGCCGATCGCGGCGCTGACCTCGTCCGGCGCCGTCGGCAGGCCCGCCTGCCGGAGGACCTCCTCGTTGTAGAAGAAACCGGTCGGTCCGGTGTCGACCGGCCAGAAGCACTGGCGTCCCGACGGTGTCCGACCGAGGGAGAGCTTCCAGTCGTAGTACGACGACCGCTCGGCCGCGGTGGGACGGAAGTCGGTGAAGAGCTCCTCGTCCGGGAAGTACAGCCAGCAGTTCGAGTTGATCATCAGGACGTCCGGGATGAACGCGTTGCCGGCGAGGGCCGTGCGGAACTTCGTGTCGTACGACGCCCCGCCGATGAGGTCGGGGCGGAGGCGCTTCGACCCCTGCCCGGGGATCCCCCCGGCGGCCCGCCGCANGAACTTCNGGTCGAGCGACCCGTTCCAGTACCAGAGGACGAGCTCGTCCGGGTCGCGGGAGATCGCGGTGCCGGTCGAACACCGGCCAG
>NZ_BACW01000075.1:0-1399 GCF_000333315.1 Curtobacterium sp. B8 | reverse complement strand
ATGCGGGTGCCAGTCTATCCCCAGGAGCGGGGCGACTGGTTCACGCGGCCGGCTTGGTCGCGATGAGTCGGTCGACGACGGCGAGCAGGGCCTCCATGTCGACGACCCCACGGGTGGGCCGGACGTCCGTCGTGGCACCGAGGGACGCCTGGTGGTAGAGCCCGTCGCCGAGCAGCTTGACTGCCTGCGCCGTCGGCTCGTCACCGAGCTCGTCGACGAGCGTCTCGAGCCAGGCGTTCTCGGTCTCGTCGAGGGTGCGGCCCGCCTCCTCGTAGCCGGCCTGCTGCAGGCGGCTCGCAGCGAGCAGTGCGAGGTCGAGCTCGCTGCCGACCCACTGGCAGTTGCGGACGAAGTAGCGGGCGACGCCGTCCTCGGCCTCGCGCATCCGCTCGACGTCGATCGCGGAGAGGTCGGAGAGGCGCTCGCACAGCCCCTCGACGAGGGCGGCCTTCGACCCGAAGTGGTACAGCAGCCCGCCCTTCGAGACGCCGGCGCGCGCGGCGACCGCGTCGAGGGTCGCCGGACGCTCGCCTTCCTCGCACACGATGGCGACGAAGCTGTCCAGGACACGATCGCGGGCGCTTGCCATGCCGGAAGTCTGCCATGCGCGGGCGGGGCCAGCGCGCACGGCGCGGAGGCCGGCTGGACGCGGCGCGGGCGAGGGCGCGAGCGCCGTGGACGCGAGCGCGGGCGCCACAGGCGTAGGCGCTGCGGACATGGGCGCAGGCGCCGTGGGCCATCCTCCACGGCGCCTGCGGGTCGTGTCAGCCCTTGAGGGCTCCGGCGGCGATGTTCGCGATGAAGTGTCGCGAGCCGATGATGAACACCCCGATGAGCGGGAACACACTGATCACCGCGCCCGCCATCACCGAGCCGAGGTCCGTCGCGTTCACCGAGCTGAGCGAGGCCAGCGCCACCTGCAGCGTCTGTCCCTTCGGGTCGATGAGCACGATGAGGGGCCAGACGTAGTCGTTCCACGAGCTGATGAAGGTGAAGATCCCGAGGAACGCCAGCCCACCGCGGAGCATGGGCACCGCGATCGACCACCAGGTCCGGAAGAACCCGGCGCCGTCGACCCGCGCGGAGTCGATGATCTCGTTCGGGATCGACCCGGTCGCGAACTGTCGGAGCAGGAAGATGCCGAACGCGTTCGCGGCTCCGGGCACGATCAACGCCTGCAGGCCGCCGATCCACCCGAGGTGCGCCATGAGCACGAAGCTCGGCACCAGCGAGAGGCTGCCCGGCACGAGGAACGTCGCCAGCATGATCGTGAAGAGGGAGCGCTTGAACGGGAACTCGTACTTCGCGAACGCGAACGCGGCGAGCGAGTCGAACAGCATGACGAGGACCGCGGTGGCCCCGGACACGAGCACCGTGTTCCCGAGCGCCCGGAGCATGT
>NZ_BACW01000076.1:0-3727 GCF_000333315.1 Curtobacterium sp. B8 | reverse complement strand
CCGCCCGAAGCCTGGGGCCCGCCTGCCTCCGGGCCGCACGTCGTGCTGACCGATGCGTCGCAGCGACGGGGCGACGTGTTCTCCGAGGAACCGGACCCGGCGCTGCTCGCCGTGGGTCCCGACGACGTGCTCGCCGCGGTGGACGGCCTCGGCGTCACGCCGCGCGGTCCGGCCCGTGTCGTGCCCGGCGGTGCGGCCCGCGTCGTGCCCGGCGGTGCGGCCCGCGTCGTGCCCGGCGGTGCGGCCCGCGTCGTGCCCGGCGGTCCGGCCCGTGTCGTGCCCGGCGGTCCGGCCCGCGTCGTGCCCGGCTCAGGAACCCACCAGTAGGTTCGGAGCCGGACCGCCGGAGGGACCGGTGGCCGGGAGGGAACCATCGTGTTCGAAGCCGCCAACATCCGGGACTGGATCGGGCTGCCGGTCGTCGACCCGTCGGAGGACAAGGTCGGGAACCTCGAGAGCATCTACTACGACACCGCCACATCGGAGCCGGCCTTCGGCGCCGTGACGACGGGGCTCGTCGGGTTCCAGAAGCTCGTCTTCGTGCCGCTCGCCGGTGCCACCGTCGCGCCGAAGCACCTCCTCGTCGCGTTCCCGAAGAAGCTCGTCAAGGACGCTCCGTCGATCGCGACCGACGGCGAGCTCGACGCGACGCTCGAGCCCGGACTGTACGAGCACTACGGCCTCGTCTACCAGACGGGCAGCAACGGCGAGCGCCGACTCGGCCGACGCTGAGGTCGGGCGGCTCGCCTCGGCGACCGTCCGCTGTGCCGCCCGCGGTGCCCGACCGCTGTTCCCGCCCGCTCTGCCCGCCCGCTGTTCCCGCCCGCTCTGCCCGCCCGCTCTGCCCGTCCGTCGGAGGTCCCGCTGCCCCGCCCGCCCCGTCCGCTCCGGCCACGGCTGCTCGCCGCCGTGGCGCTCGTCGCCGTCGTCGGTGGCCTGCTGCCGGTCGCCGTGGCACCCGCAGGGCCGGGCGGGACCCCGGCGAGCGCGGCGCCGTCGTGGCCGCAGCCGCAGCCGTTCCCGGTGACGTCCGACCCACCCGACCGGCTCGCCGACGTGCCGCCCGGCAGCGAGTACGTCGCACTCGGTGACTCGTACTCGGCGGGGTACGGCCTCGCCGACCCGACGCACCTCCCGACGAACGTGTGCGGGCAGTCCGCACGCGACTACCCGCACCGGATCGCCCAGCGGTTCGGTCTGGCGCTGACCGACGTCACCTGCGCCGGTGCGACGAGCGACGACGTGACGTCCGGCTCCCAGTTCGCCGGCGTCCCGCCGCAGATCGAGGCGCTGTCGTCCGCCACGCGGCTCGTGACGCTGACGATCGGTGGGAACGACGCCGACCTGTTCGGCACGGCGGCCTCGTGCCTGGCGCTGTCGGCGAACGGTCCGGTGTTCTCCGGACGGGACGCTGCGTCCTGCGAGAGCACGCTCGTGCGGGACGGCGAGGACGAGCTCGGCACGAAGATCGCTTCCCGGGTGGCACTCGGCGTCGCGGACACGCTCGCACGGGTCACGGCAGCGGCGCCGAACGCCGTGGTCGTGTTCCTGGGGTACCCGGCGATCTTCCCCGATGCCGAGCACACCCCCGCGAAGGGCTGCTTCCGGTCCGCGGTCGACCTCGGATCGCTCGCCGGGTCGTTCCCGACGAACTCGTACCCGTTCACCGACACGGACGTCGCGTACCTGCACGGTGTCCAGGAGCAGCTGAACGCGGTGTCCGCCGCGGCCGCGCGTGCCGCCGACGTCCGGTTCGTCGACGTGTTCTCCCGTACCCAGGCCCGGTCGGCGTGTGCCACGGAGCGGCCGTACGTGTCGGGCGTCTCCCTCGACGGGACCGGCAACCTGCAGCGCATCGACCTCGAGCCGGGGGCGCTGCACCCGAACGAGCGCGGGGTCGCGTACCTCACCGACCAGGTGGCCGACGCCGTGGAGGACCTCGCCGGTTGACCCGGTCGTCAGGCCGTCGCCTCCCGGTCCGCGAGCCCGGCCTCGGCGTCCGCCGCCGCGGTGCGGTCCTTCGCCGCCTCGACCGGGGCGGTGGCCCCGTGCGCGGTCGGCGGGACGACGCACACCGGTGAGACCGACTCGCGCAGGACGTCGTGGAGCACCGACCCCGAGAGCGCGTGCACGTGCCCGCGCCCGAGCACGACGAGCGACGCCGTGCGCGAGTGGGCGGCGATCGCGTGCCCGGGGTGGCCCTCGACGAGCAGCGGGTGGATCCGCAGGGCCGGGTGCCGGCGACGCAGCTCCGCCGTGACCCGCTCGAGCAGCTCCGCGTTCCGGGTGCGCCACCGCATCGGGTCCTCGGCGAAGTCGGTCAGGCCGGTCCGGGTGAGGACGGGCATCTCCCACGCACGGAGGACGGTCAGCCGTCGGTGGCGCCGCTCCGCCTCGTCGACGGCGATCGCGACGGCCCGCTCGTCGAGCGGTTCCTCCACGGCGAGCACCACGTCGCCGTCGATCGGGTGCGGCCCGTCGGGCACGACCACCGTGGGCACGGCGGCACGTTCGGCGACGCGCGCCGGTCCGTTCCCCAGCGTGCTCCCGCGTCGACTGCGCCACGACCCGACCACGAGCAGGTCGCCGGCGTCCGACTCCGCGACGAGCGCGTTCGCGAACGACCCGGCGTGCCTGGCGATCTCGACCTCCACGTCCGGCAGGGCCGTGCGGGCAGCCTCGGCCACCGCGTCCGCGACCCGTCGCCCGTCCGGGCCGACGCGGCCCTCGAGCGCCGGGTCGACCCCGATGACCCGGAGCCGTTCGATGCCGGACCCCGCATGGTCGGCGATCCACCGGAGCGCCTGCTCGTGGGGCTTCGCCGCGTCTGCTGCCAACGTCACCGTCGACCACCGTTCGTCCATCCCGATCGACCTCCTCGTGCCGGTACCGGGGCGTCGTGGGGCGCTCCTGGCCGCGGATCGTACTCCCGCGGGCGGTCCGCCACCTGCACGCTGCCTGCGGTTCCGTGCGGCGGCTGCGTAGCCTCTGGTCGTGCGTACGAGTGCCGGGCTCCTCCTCCACCGCGCCGGGGAGACCGGCACCGAGGTCTTCGTCGCGCACATGGGCGGCCCGTTCTGGCGGAGCCGCGCGCGGGCGTGGTCGATCCCGAAGGGCGAGCCGTTCCCGGGGGAGCGCCCGTTCGACACCGCGCGACGGGAGTTCACGGAGGAGATCGGGGTGCCGGCACCCGAGGGATCGGTCGTCGACCTGGGCGAGCACCGGCAGTCGTCGAAGGTCGTCCGGGTGTTCGCGGTGCACGCGCCCGGGTTCACGGTGGACACCGTGACGAGCAACACCGTCCGGCTGGAACTGCCGCGCGGGTCGGGTCGCTTCGTCGAGGTCCCGGAGGTCGACGACGCCCGGTGGATGCCGCTGGGCGAGGCGCGCGAGCTGCTCGTGCTCGGCCAGGTGGCCGCGCTCGACGCCCTCGCGAGTGCGCTGTCCGGATCGACTGGGTGACAGGGACCCACGAAGTGCCCGGAGTCCGCGCTCCGTGGATAGCCTGTACGAACGTCGAGGTGACGTCTGGTGCAGGGGCCAGGTCAGCACGAACAGGGGAGCACCATGCGGCGCTTGCGCACCGTCACGGCGGGTCTGACCGCCCTCGTCCTCGGAGGTGGTCTCGCGCTCGTCGGCGCGACCTCGGCCTCCGCCGTTCCGGCCGGGCACTGGGGGGACTTCACCCTCGCCGGCCAGAGCCGGGCGTACACCGGCACCATGACCC
>NZ_BACW01000077.1:0-6664 GCF_000333315.1 Curtobacterium sp. B8 | reverse complement strand
GGCGATGAGCGCCCCGGTCGTGTTCGCGACCGAGGCTCCCGGAGCGAACGCACGCCGGGGGTCCTGCGCGCCGCGCGGTCGCTGCGGGGGCACGGGCGGCACCGACGTCGGTCCGGCCGAGGGGCCCGGCGCGGGCTGCTGCCAGCCCGCGCCGTAGTACCCGCGGTCCTGCGTCCGGGGGTCCCCCGCGTCGGTCACGGTCAGTTCCCCACGATCACGGTGCCGTCCTCGGGCGCGTCGCCCTCGGTGGTCGCCGGGGCGCTGATGCTCGGGGAGGACACGCGACGGGAGCGCGAGCGGCCCTGACCGGGCTGCTTCGGCTCCGGGAGCGCGTTGAGGACCGAGTCCAGCAGCGACTCCGTGTCGCCGCGCACCGGGCGGGGTTCGCGCTTGGTGACGGCGACCGGGATGTCCAGGATCGCGACCGTGTTCTCGGTCGGGGTCACCGGTGCGCTCGAGCTGACGCGTCGGCGGACCGGAGCGGACGCGGCCGGCTCGGTCGATGCGGCGGCGGCGGGAGCGGAGGCAGCCTCAGTGGTCTCCGGAGCACGGTCGGTGGCGTTCGACGACGAGGGCTCGGCCGACTTCGACTTCGACTCCGAATCCGACTCCGACTCCGACTCCGACGACGAGGACTCCGCCGACGTGGTCTGCGGCTCACCGCCCCCGCGGCTCCCACGACGACGACGACGCTTCGACCCGCCGGACGACTCCGACGACGACTCCGAGCCGTCGCGGGGCGCGGCCGACGCGGCCGGGGCCTCGGGCGCGGACTCCGGCGCCGCCGGGCTCGCGACACCGGTGACGGCGACGCCGGTCACCCCGGCGGCCTCGGCAGCGGCGTGCTCCTCGTGCGGGATGGTCGACGCCGCGATGCGCGAGAGCGCGTTCTTGACGTCGTCGGTGATCTGGTGCGTCTGGGAACCGTTGCCGTTCGAGCCGCCGTTGCCCGANGACGAACAGCCGCCAGTGCCGTTTGCGTTCGCCCCGCCGTTGCCCGTGCCCGTTCGACCCGCCGTTGCCACCGCGGCTTCTTCCGACGGTTCTTCGAGGGGCCCCGGTTCGCCGTTGTTGTCGTTGACCTTCGCGTGACCCTCGTCGAGCGACTCGCGGAGCCCGACGCCGATCTTCTTGCGGGTCATCTGCACGAGGCCGAGCGAGGTGACCTCGGCGACCTGGTGCTTCGTGCGGTCGCGGCTCAGGCACTCCACGAGTCGGCGCAGCACGAGGTCGCGGTTCGACTCGAGCACCATGTCGATGAAGTCGACGACGATGATCCCGCCGATGTCGCGCAGCCGGAGCTGACGGACGATCTCCTCGGCGGCCTCGAGGTTGTTCTTCGTGACGGTCTCCTCGAGGTTGCCGCCGGACCCGACGAACTTCCCCGTGTTGACGTCGACGACCGTCATGGCCTCGGTGCGGTCGATCACGAGCGAACCACCGGAGGGCAGCCAGACCTTGCGGTCGAGCGCCTTCTCGATCTGCTCGTTGAGGCGGTACTCCTCGAACGAGTCCGGGCCGTCGTAGATCTCGACGCGGTCCCTGAGGTCGGGCGCGACGGCGTCGAGGTAGTCCTCGATCGTGCCGCGGGCGGCCTCGCCGTCGATGATGAGCTTGGTGAAGTCCTCGTTGAAGACGTCGCGCACGATCTTGATGAGCAGGTCGGGCTCCGAGTGGAGCATGACCGGCGCGTGCCCGTTCGCGACCTTCTTCTGGATCGCCTCCCACTGGCTCGTGAGGCGCTGGACGTCACGGGTCAGCTGCTCTTCGGTCGCACCTTCGGCCGCCGTGCGGACGATGACGCCGGCGTGCTCGGGGAGGACCTCCTTGAGGATCTTCTTCAGGCGAGCGCGCTCGGTGTCCGGGAGCTTGCGGGAGATGCCGTTCATCGAGCCGTTCGGCACGTACACGAGGTAGCGGCCGGGCAGCGAGACCTGCGAGGTGAGGCGGGCACCCTTGTGGCCGACCGGGTCCTTCGTGACCTGCACGAGCACCTTGTCGCCGGGCTTCAGCGCCGACTCGATGCGGCGGCCGTGGCTGGTGTCGACGGAGTTCCAGTCGACCTCGCCCGCGTACAGCACGGCGTTCCGACCGCGACCGATGTCGACGAAGGCGGCCTCCATCGACGGGAGGACGTTCTGCACCTTGCCGAGGTAGACGTTGCCGATGAGCGACACGTTGTGCGACTTGGTGACGTAGTGCTCGGCGAGGACGCCGTCCTCGAGCACGCCGATCTCGATCTTCTGCGAACTCGATCGGACGATCATCTGGCGGTCGACGCTCTCGCGGCGGGCCAGGAACTCGTCCTCGGTGATGACCTGACGACGACGGCCGGCGTCACGCCCGTCGCGTCGGCGCTGCTTCTTCGCCTCGAGTCGGGTCGAGCCCTTGATGCGCTGCGGCTCGGTGATGAGCTCCGGCTCCCGCTCGCGCTCACGCTCACGACGGCGCGGCTCGGGCTGCTCGGCGGCACCGCCGAAGGAGCTGCCGCGACGACGGGTGCGTCGGCGCGTGCCGACCGACTCGTCGTCGTCGTGGTCGTCCTGCGCGGACCGCGGCGCACGGGCCGGAGGCAGCTCCGGCAGGACCGGCGCGTGGAAGATCAGGCTGAGCGTGCTGGTCGCCTTCGGGACGAACGGCTCGTCCGCGGGCTCGGTCGGACTGGAGGCGCTGCTCGCCTCCGTCACGTCCGTCGCCTCCGCTGCGGGCGCCGCCACCGTCTCGGTCGCCTGGTCCTCGGTGGCGATGAGCGGGAGGTCGCCGGTCAGGGTGCTGACGTCGTGCGGGGCGTCGCCGCCCGCCGTCGCCTCGACGGCGACCGACACGGCCGGTGCCGCGTCGTCGGTCAGCGCGACCGTCTCGGTGCCGACCTCGACCGTGGCGTCCGCCGCCGGAGCGTCCGCGACCGGCGCGTGCGCGTCGGTCTCGGAGCCGGCCGTCTGCTCGGCGGGAGCCGACTGGTCGGCGTCACCCCGTGCCTCCAGGTCGGCCGACCGGGCGCGACGGCCGCCGAACAGGCGACTCCGGCGCTTCGGGGTCTCGTCGTTCTTCGTGTTGTCGTTGTTGTTCTGCTCCACCATGGAACTGGTGCACTCCTCGGCCCCGCTCGCGCCCTGTCGGACGGCGGGAATTCTCGTGTTGCGGGTGGCGTCGACGTCCCCGCGCTCGTTGTCGTTCGCGACCGGCCCGCGGCAACTTGTGGTGCGTCCGCGTCCGTTCGTCCCCGGGCACCCGGCCCGGGCTCGCGGAGCGTCGGAGTGACGCGTGATCCGGTCGCGGCACGCTCTCACCGTGCCTGTTTCGTCCGGGCTGGGCCCGGAAAGCTCACGCCGCGTGACCGTGTCCGGTCGTGCGACCCCACCATCATCGCATGCCACTCCCGGAAACGACCGGATCACGCGTGCGATGATGACGGCGTGAGCACGCCGCGAACCCTGCCCCGCCGTCCGATCGCCATGGGGATCTTCCTGCTCGTGACCGGGATCGTGGCCCTCTACGCCTCGTTCCGGCTCGTGCTCGACGAGTTCGCGAAGTACGAGAACCCGAAGACCGCGCTGTCGTGCGACGTCAACGTGTTCGTGAACTGCTCGGACGTGATGACGAGCGCCCAGGGGCACCTCCTCGGCTTCCCGAACCCCCTGATCGGCATGATGGGCTTCGTCGCACCGATCGCCGTGGGCGTCCTGCTGCTCGCGGGCTTCCGGAACGGGTCGCGCTGGTTCTGGATCACGTTCAACGCCGGGGTGTTCCTGGCGTGGGTCTTCGTGACGTGGCTCTTCACGCAGACCGTGTGGTTCATCGGAGCCCTCTGCCCGTGGTGCATGCTCGTCTGGGCGATGACGATCCCGATGTTCTGGGTGTTCACGATCTGGAACCTCGCGCAGGGTCGCTTCGGGGCCGGGGCGCAGCGCGTCGGCAAGACCCTCCTGCCGTTCTGCTGGGCGTTCCCGCTCGCGAACTACCTCGTGATCGCCGTGTCGATCATCATCGTCTTCCCGCGCATCTTCCAGAGCTTCTGAGGTCGTCGCTCGGCTGCTGACGCCGTTCGCAGTGGAGCCGCTGTGATCCGCCGATGACGCGTCACCGAATTCCTGGTGCCTTCCCAGGCAGGACGCCCGTCACGGACACGGAGGGCACCTACGCTCGGAGTCGATGAGTGACAACCAGGGCAAGAAGGCACGGCGGGACGAGGCGCGTGAGCGTGCCCGGGTCGCGCGTGAGAAGGAGAAGGCGCGCCGCCGCCGCAACCGCACGCTGACGATCAGCGGCATCATCGTGGGCGGCCTCGCGGTCGTCAGCGCGATCGTGCTCATCGTCGCGAATTCGGTGCAACCCGCGGGTCCGGGGCCGGCGAACATGGCGAGCGACGGCATCCTGCTGCACGGCGTCGACGGGAAGATCGAGCCCGTCGCGACGAAGGCGATCCCCGAGGGCGGCCAGCCGACGCCGACGAAGCAGGACGACTCGGTGGCGAACATCACCGTGTACTCGGACTACATGTGCCCGTACTGCAACCAGTTCGAGACCGCGCAGATGTCGCAGATCCAGCAGTGGGTCAAGGACGGCTCGGCGACGCTCGAGTTGCACCCGTTCAACCTGCTCGACCGGGTGTCCCAGGGCTCGAAGTACTCCACGCGGTCCGCCGCCGCAGCCGCCTGCGTGGCGAACTACGACCCGGACGCCTTCCTCGCCTACAACACCTCGTTGTACGAGAACCAGCCGTCCGAGAACACCACGGGGCTGTCGAACGACAAACTCGCCTCGCTCGCGGCGGCCGCCGGCGCCACGAACGAGAAGGTCGCGTCCTGCATCACCGACCAGCGGTTCGCCGGATGGGTGGGCGACGCCACGAACCGGGTGCTCAACGACAAGCTCCCGAACTCGTCGCTCGACAAGCTGACCGGTACCCCGACGGTGATCGTGAACGGCAAGCAGTACGACGGCTCGCTCACGGACACCAACGCGTTCTCGGCGTTCGTCCTGCAGAACGGCGGCAAGGCGTGACCACCCGCTGACGAGCCCTGACCGGACGGTCCGACGGCCCCGGATCAGACCGGAGAGCGTGCGCCAGTCGTGCTCCCCGTCGGACAGCCGTTGCCACGTGAGCGTTCGGTTCGCACGGTGGCAGATCCGGTGCACGATCACCGGGCTTCGCGAACCGGAACTGCCATTGGTCATCTCGAGGCTCCGCGCCGGCGGGCCGACGGGACCGGGTGCCCGCCCCGCCCCGACGGGACCAGAGCCTCGCGCCGGCGGGGCCCGGGCGCCGGACGCCGGATGCCGGGCGCCGGATGCCGGATGCCGGGCGCCGCACGCCGGATGCCGGGCGCCGCACGCGCCGGGTGCCGCACGTCCAGCACGACGACGCCCCCGCTCCTGACCGGAGCGGGGGCGTCGTGCGTGCCGGGAGTGTTACTTCGCGGCCGCGTCGATCGTGGTGATCACGTCCGTCAGGTTGTCGACCTTCTTGCCGTCCACGACGACGGTCGGCGTGCCGAAGCCGCTGGCGCCCTGGAGCGCCGGGTCGCTGACCACCGTGTCCGTGGACTTCGTGACCCAGCCCTTGAACTGCTCGGTCGACAGGCACTCGGACACCTTCGAGCTCGTCGCCCCGCCCTTCTTGACGAGGTCGGCGATCTGGGCGTTCGTGAGTCCCGACGTTCCCTCTTCGGGCTGGTTGTCGTAGAACTGCGTCTGCACGTCGAGGAACTTGTCCGGCTGGTAGTTCGCGACGCACATCGCCGCGTTCGCCGCCCGGCTGGCGTACCGGCTGTTCCGGTAGTTGCGGTCGAGGATCGAGACCGGCTGGACCGCCAGGGTCACGTCACCCGACTTCACCTTGTCGAGGATCTGGTCGGCGTACGCGGCCTCGAACTGCTTGCAGATCGGGCACGCCCAGTCGATGTACTCGGTCACCTGGACCGTGCTGTCCGGTCCGGTGGTGGGGATCGGGGTGGCGGTCCCGTTCGCGCTCACGGCACCGGTCTCCACCGGGGTGATCTTGCCGTCCTTGCCCGTGAACTGGATCGCACCGGTGGCCATGTTCGCCGGGCCGGTCGCCGAGACCGTGTTCGCGTTGTTCACGTTGACCACGACGATCGCGACGATGGCCGCGACCGCGATGATGCCCAGACCGATGCCGCCCTGCAGGAACCACTTGTTCCGGCGCTTGCGGCGGCGTTCGGCCTCCGCTCGCTGCCGGGCGACGTCACGCGCATGGGCGCGCCGCTCGTTCTTGCTCGGTCGGTCGTTGTTCGTCATGCCGTTCGCTCCTGCGGTCGCGCGCGTCGGTCGTCGCTCACGCGAACCAGAGGCCGAGCTCGCGGGCCGCGGACTCCGTGGAGTCCGAGCCGTGCACGAGGTTCTGCTGGACCTTCAGGCCCCAGTCACGACCGAGGTCACCGCGGATCGTGCCGGGCGCGGCGGACGTCGGGTCCGTCGTGCCGGCGAGCGAGCGGAACCCGGCGATGACGCCGTTGCCGGCGACGCGCACGGCGACGACCGGGCCGGACTGCATGAACTCCACGAGCGGCTCGAAGAACGGCTTGCCCTGGTGCTCCTCGTAGTGCGCGTCGAGCAGGTCGCGCGGCGCGGTCAGCATCTTCAGGTCGACGATCTCGTAGCCCTTGGCCTCGATCCGACGGAGGATCTCGCCGGGAGCTGC
>NZ_BACW01000078.1:0-2825 GCF_000333315.1 Curtobacterium sp. B8 | reverse complement strand
CCGCGGATGTTCGAGATCGACGGCGTGGAGCTCGAGTTCGAGCGGGGCGCGCTCGAGGCCATCGCGGACCTCGCGGTGCTCCGACAGACCGGTGCTCGGGGTCTGCGGGCCATCCTCGAAGAGGTCCTCGGCCCGGTGATGTTCGACGTCCCCTCGGACGACGACGTGGCACGCGTGGTGATCACCCGCGAGTCGGTGCTCGAGAACGCCGCGCCGACGATCGTGCCGCGGCCACGCGCGAAGCGCATCGAGAAGTCCGCGTAGCCGGACGCTGCCGACGCCGGACCGCCCGCGCAGCGGCGCGCACGCGCGCCCGTGCGCTCACACGTACGCGCCCGCACAACCAAAGTCACCTCGCACCACGGTGATCCGTAGTGCGAGGTGACTTTGGTTGTGCGCTGGCGACTCGCACCGCGGCCCGCGCGCGGGCCCGCGGGCGCGGCCCGCGGCCCGCGCCCGCCCCGCGCGCTACTCGAGCCCGCGGCGCCGCAGCAGCGGCCCGACCTCGGCATCGCGCCCGCGGAAGTCCCGGTACGCCTCGAGCGGATCCTTCGACCCACCGACGCGGAGCAACCGCGACGCGAACCGCGCGCCCGCCTCACGCGAGAGGCCCCCGTTGTCGCGGAACCACTCCACGGTGTCGGCGTCGAGCACCTCGGACCAGATGTACCCGTAGTAGCCGGCGTCGTACCCGCCCGAGAACGTGTGCGCGAAGTACGTCGACGAGTACCGCGGCGGCACGGCCTCGACCGCGATGCCCGCATCCGTCAGGGCCTGACGCTCGAACGCCTCGACGTCCGTGACCGCAGCGGCCGCGTCAGCCGAGAGTCGGTGCCACGCCTGGTCGAGCAGCGCTGCCGCGAGGTACTCGGTCGTGGCGAAGCCCTCGTTGAACCCCTCGGACTCGCTCAACCCCAGGACGAGTTCCGGGGGCAGCGGCGCCCCGGTCTCGTGGTGCTTGGCGTAGTTCGCCAGGACGGACGGCCACGACACCCACATCTCGTTGACCTGCGACGGGAACTCGACGAAGTCCCGCTCGACGTTCGTGCCCGAGAAACGGGGGTAGGTCGTCCGCGCGATGAGACCGTGCAGGGCGTGTCCGAACTCGTGGAAGAGCGTCTCGACCTCGTCCTGGATCAGGAGCGTGGGGGAGCCGGCGGCGGGCTTCGCCACGTTGAGGTTGTTCACGACGACGGGCAGCGTGCCGAGCAGCGCGGACTGCTCGACGACCGGGTTCATCCACGCTCCGCCGCGCTTGCCGTCCCGCGTGTACAGGTCGAGCAGGTAGAGGCCCACCTCCTCGCCGTCGGACCCGCGCACCTCGAACACCCGGACCTCGTCGTTGTACCCGTGCAGGTCGGGACGTTCGGTGAAGGTGAGGCCGTACAGCTCGCCGGCCGCGTGGAAGACGCCGTCGTGCAGGACCCGGTCGGCCTCGAAGTACGGGCGGAGCGCCGAGCTGTCCGCCGCGAACTGCTCGCCGCGCAGGAGCTCGGTCGCGTACGCCCAGTCCCACGCCTCGACCTCGTGCCCGAGGACCCGGGCGCGGACCTCGCGCTCGTCGTCGGCGTTCCGGGCGGCGGCACCGACCAGCGACGAGAGCAGCCCGTCGACGGCCTCGGGGGTCCCCGCGGTCTCGTCGGCGGTCACGACCGCTGCGTGGTTCGGGAAGCCGAGCAGCTCGGCGCGCTCGGCGCGGAGCCGGACGATGCGGAGCAGGACCTCGCGGTTGTCGTGCTCGTTGCCGCGGCGGCCGCGGGAGAGTGACGCCTCCATGATCCGCTGCCGCAGGCTCCGGTCCGTGAGCGAGCCGAGCCACGGGTGCCCGGTGTAGAGCGGCAGCGTGATGAGCCAACCGTCGAGGCCGCGGTCTGCTGCGGCGCCGGCTGCCGCGGACTTCGCGCCGTCGTCGAGTCCGGCGAGTTCGTCCTCGGAGCTGACGTGCACGGCGAGGTCGTTCGTGTCCTCGAGCAGGTTCCGCTCGAACGTCGTGGTCAGCGTCGAGAGTTCCTGGTTGATCGCGGTCAAGCGCTCCTTGCCCGTGTCGTCCAGCCCGGCACCGGCGAGCGTCATCTCGGTGTGCGTGCGCTCGACGAGCCGGCGGTCCTCGTCGGTGAGGTCCGTCCGGTCGTCGAGGCCCGCACGGACCGCGTCGATCCGCGCGTAGAGCCGGCCGTCGAGGGTGATCGCGTCAGTGTGGGCGGCGAGGAGCGGCGAGATCTCGGCCTCGAGGTCGTGCAGCTCGGGCGTCGAGTCGGCCGACGACAGCGTGAAGAACACGTGGCTCACGAGGGCCAGTCGCTGCCCCGAGCGCTCCAGGGCCACGAGCGTGTTCTCGAAGGTCGGCGCGTCCGGGTTCGTGGCGATCGCCTCGACCTCCGCTCGTTGCTCGGCCGTGCCCGCGTCGAACGCGGGGCGGAAGTGCTCGAGCCGGACGTCGGTGAACGGCGGGAGGGCGTAGGGGAGGGTGCTCGGTTCGTCGAACGGGGTTGCCATGCCGCCACCCTACGGACTGGAGGCGCGGTGCGGGCCCGCCCCGCGCCTCCCGTCCGGTCCGTGGTCGCGCCTCAGGCGCGCGTGGCCGCGTCGATGAGGGTCGCGGCGGCGCGTCGCGCGTGCGTCGCCGATGCGCTGTCGCCCGCGATCGCCGCGGTGGTCTGGGCGCCCTCGGCGAGGAGCGCCAGCTGGGCGGCGAGTTCCTCGGCCGCGACCCGGTCCGGCACGACCTCGGCCGCGAGCCCGGCGACGTACTCCTGGAACGACTCCTTGTGCTCCCGGGCGATCCGGGCCACCGTCGGCGAGGTCGAGCCGAGCTCCCGAACGCG
>NZ_BACW01000079.1:0-5251 GCF_000333315.1 Curtobacterium sp. B8 | reverse complement strand
CATTGTGCTCAATGTGTGCCCCGTTCGGGGGGCGTCGACGACTGTTCACCTCCGCGTGCGTGTTCCGGCGAGTACGACCGGGCGCATGACCGGGCCCCACCGGGCGGCGCCCGACCGTCAGTCGTAGCCGAGGACCACCGGGTCGTCGTCGGACGGGTCGGGCGTGCTGCCGACCGCCCCCGGCCCGGCGTTCATGCGCGACCCCGTCGGGGCGTCTCGGGCAGGGAACTCCAGACGTCCGCCCAGAGGAGCTCGAACTCCACCGCGCTGATCGTCCCGGCGAGCGCCGCTCGTTCGTACACCACGAGTGCGTCGAGCGACCCGGCGAGCAAGCGTGCGTCCCCGTGCCCGCGGGGTCGACCGCCGCCGTGGAAGGTGGTCACGGTCAGGGTGCGCACCGAGGGTCGCGTCCGACGGGTCGCGCGCCGCAGGACGAGGAACCCGGAGCCGTACAGCGCGGCGGCCGCCAGGGTACCCCCGAGCGCGGAGCCGTTCAGGGCCGCCATCACGCCGAGGGCGGGGAGCGCGCCGGCCACGCCCCACGCGTGCAGCGCCCGGAGGAGGATCCGCTCGCGGGTGTTCGTGCCCGGTGGGAACACCACGAGCGTGCGGGAGCTCCAGAGGGTCCTGCCGGCGGGGTGGACGATCTCGCGCCCCCAGACGTGGAGGTGGCGGTCCCGGGGTCCGGCGTGCGGGAGGAGCGGCTTCGTGGGCGAGTGCACCGGATCACCGTGCACCCGCGCAGCACGTCGGAGCACCGCCCCTGACGGACTCCTCACGGCCGTCACGGCGATCCTCACGCGTCGCTGATCTCGTGAGCCGGACGTCAGGGGTTGCGGGCGGAACGCGGAGCAGGTATACCTAAACCGGTTCAATGAAACCGGTTCAAACGATCTGGACCAGCACCGCGGCGAGGAGGCCACCGATGGAACGACGACCCACCATCGTCGACGTCGCGCGGCAGGCCGGGGTGTCCAAGGGCCTCGTGTCCCTTGCGCTGAACGACCGCCCGGGCGTCAACCAGGCCACCAAGGAACGGATCCAGGCCGCCGCCGCCGAGATCGGCTGGCGACCGAACCCGGCCGCCCGCAGCCTGACCAGCCGGCGCGCGTACGCCCTCGGCCTCGTCGTGAAGCGCGACCCGCGGATCATCGAGACGGACCCGTTCTTCGCCGCGTTCATCGCCGGCCTCGAGACGGTCCTGTCCGACCGCGGGCAGGTCCTCGTGCTCAGCGTCGTGCCGGACGCGGGCGCCGAAGAGCGCTCGTACCGCTCCCTCGCCGCCGACGGGCGCGTGGACGGCTTCATCCTCACCGACCTCCTCCGGCACGACCGACGGATCGCACTGCTCGCCGAGCTCGGGGTCCGCGGCGTCACGCTCGGCGAGCCCGACGTCCCGACGACGTTGCCGGCCGTGCGGCGCGAGTACGAGGACGGCATCGACGACCTCGTCCGGTACCTCGCGGGCCTCGGGCACGAGCGGATCGCGCACGTCGCGGGCAACGAGGACATGCTGCACGGCCGTGCCCGACGCGAGCAGTTCGAACGCGTCGCCGCGGCCCTCGGCATCGAGGCGCGGGTGGTCCCGACGGACTTCTCCCCCGAGCAGGGCGCCGACGCCACGCGGACGCTCCTCGCGCTCGACCCGGGCGTCCGTCCGACGCCCATCGTCTACGGCAACGACCCGATGGCGGTCGCGGGCATGGCGGTCGCACAGGGCGCGGGCCTCCGCATCCCGGACGACCTCTCGGTCACCGGGCTCGACGGGTCCCAGATCGGGCAGTACGTCTACCCGGCCCTGACGACCCTCGACAACGACCCGGTCGAGTGGGGGCGCGTCGTCGCGTCCACCCTGCTCGACCTCGTCGACGGGCACGAGCCCGTCGACCGCTCCCTCACCCCCGCGCGGCTCATCGTCCGCGGGTCGACGGGCGCGCCGACACCCCGGCTCTGACGCCGGACAGACGAGGACGGCCGAGCGGAGCGCCAGCGCTCCCACCCGTCCAGCACAGCACAGCACAGCACAGCACAGCACAGCACAGCACACCGACCACCGACGAAGGAGTCACCATGCAACGGCGCATGCTCGCCATCGGGACCGCGATCGCCGCGGCCACCGCGCTCGCCCTGACCGGATGCTCCGGCGGGGGCGCCGCGTCGAACAGCGACGCGATGAAGGCCAAGGGCCCGATCACCATCTGGTACTCGAACAACGAGCAGGAGGTCCAGTGGGGCAAGGCCGCCGTCGCCTCGTGGAACAAGGACCACCCCGACCAGCAGGTGAAGGGCCAGGAGGTCCCCGCCGGCAAGAGCACCGAAGAGGTCATCGGCGCGGCGATCACGGCAGGCACCACGCCCTGCCTCGTGTTCAACAACCTGCCCGCCGCGACCGGCCAGTTCCAGAAGCAGGGCGGCCTCGTCGACCTGTCGAAGTTCAGCGGCGCTGACGCCTACATCGAGGCCCGCTCCGGCGACACGGCCGACCAGTACAAGTCGTCCGACGGCGACTTCTACCAGATGCCGTGGAAGTCGAACCCCGTGATGATCTTCTACAACAAGGCGATCTTCGAGAAGGCCGGGCTCGACACCGAGGACCCGAAGCTCAGCACCTACGACGACTTCCTGGCGGCGGCCGCGAAGATCAAGGCCTCGGGCGCCGCGCCGTACGCGATCTACCCGACGCCGACGAGCGAGTTCTTCCAGCCGAACTTCGACTACCTGCCGCTCTACGCCGCCGCGACCGGTGGCAAGGGCATGGCGACGAAGGACGGCACGGCGACGTTCGGCACCCAGGCCGGCCGCGACGTCGCCGAGTTCTGGAAGACCGTCTACGAGAAGGGCTACGCGGGCACCGAGCAGCTGCAGGGCGACGCCTTCGCGACCGGCAAGGCCGCGATGGCGATCGTCGGCCCGTGGGCGATCGCGTCCTACAAGGGCAAGGTCGACTGGGGCAGCGTGCCCGTCCCCACCAAGGACGGCATCTCGGCCGACCAGACCTGGACCTTCCCGGACGCCAAGAACGTCGGCATGTACTCGTCCTGCAAGAACCAGGGCACCGCGTGGGACTTCCTGAAGTACGCCACGAGCAAGGACCAGGACCAGCAGCTCCTCGAGACGACCGGCCAGATGCCGATCCGGAAGGACCTCGCCACGACGTACGCCGACTACTTCAAGGCCAACCCGTCGTACCAGGAGTTCGGTTCGCAGGCGGCCCGCACGGTCGACGACCCGGCCGGCGCGAACACGATCGCCGCGCTCCAGGGCTTCCGTGACTTCTACACGAAGGCCGTCATCTCCGGGCAGGGGGACCTCGACTCGCAGCTGGGGGCCGCGGCGTCGAAGTTCACCCAGCAGATGCAGCAGCAGTAGGACGGGAGGCCCGGATTGACCACGCAGACCGCGTCACCGACGCGCGGGGTCACGCCGGGCAGCCCGACGGGCGGCGGCCGGAAGCCGCTGCACGTCCGACTGCTCGGCAAGAACCCCCTGGGGTGGCTGTTCAGCGCCCCCTACCTGGTGTTCGTCATCGCGATCTTCGCCTACCCGGTGTGCTTCGCGGTGTACATGTCCTTCAAGGACTACTTCTTCGCCGCCCCCGGCGTGAACGTCGACCGGCCGTGGGTCGGACTGCAGAACTACGTGCAGGTCTTCCAGGACCCGCAGGTGCTGCAGTCGTTCCGGAACGTCGGCGTCTTCCTCGTCATCAACGTGCCCCTGACCGTCGTGCTCGCCCTCGTGCTCGCCTCGGCGCTCAACGGCGCCGTGCGCTGGGGGACGTTCTTCCGGGTGAGCTACTACGTGCCCTACGTCACCGCGAGCGTCGCGGTCGTCGGAGTCTGGCTGTTCCTGTTCAGCCAGGGCGGGGTCGTGAACAGCGTCCTCGGACCGCTCGCGCCGAGCCCGTCGTGGCTCAGCAACCCGGCCCTCGCGATGCCGATGATCGCGGTGTTCGTGACGTGGAAGCAGCTCGGGTTCTACATCCTGCTGTACCTCGCGGCGCTGCAGAACGTACCGAAGGAGCTCTACGAGTCGGCGTCCACCGACGGCGCGGGCAAGATCCGGCAGTTCTTCTCGGTGACCGTCCCCGGCGTCCGGCCCGCGACGGTGCTCGTGCTGCTGCTCAGCACCGTGACGGGCGCGAACCTCTTCACCGAGCCCTACCTGCTCACCGGCGGCGGCGGCCCGAACGGCGCCTCCACCAGCCCCGTGCTGCTCATCTACCAGCAGGGCATCCAGCAGGGCCACCCCGGCTACGCGGCGGCCATCGGCATCGTCCTGATGATCGGCGTCCTGATCATCGCGTTCCTGCAGAACAAGTTCGCAGGTGGGAGGGAATCATGACCCAGGCGACCACCCCCCGGGCCGCAGCCGACCTGACGGCGGCGAGCCGCGCCTCCCGGCAGGACACCCCGAGGCGGCGGCGACCCCGCCGCCTGGACGGACAGCAGCTGAGCCGGGGCCAGGCGGCCCTGCGGTTCGTCGTGCTGCTCGCCGGCGCGCTGCTCTTCCTGTTCCCGTTCTGGTACATGGTGATCGGCTCGCTCCAGCGCGAGCCGGACACCTCCGTCGCCGGGGCGTTCCCGAACCCGGCGAACATCGACCTGCACAACTACGCGCAGATCGACTCCCGGGTCGACCTGCTGCAGGGGCTCGTGAACTCCGGCATCTTCACCGCCGGGGTCGTGCTCTGCACCGTCGTGTTCGGCGTCCTCGCCGGGTACGCGCTGTCCGTGCTCCAGTGGAAGGGGCGTGGGACGACGTTCGCGCTCGCCCTGCTCGTGCAGGTCGTGCCGTTCCAGCTGCTCATGATCCCGCTGTACGTCCTCATCGCCCGCGACTACGGCCTGAGCGACAACTACCTCGGCATGATCCTGCCGTTCGCGATCAACTCCGCCGCGGTGGTGATCTTCCGGCAGTACTTCCTGCAGGTGCCGCAGGAGATCTTCGACGCCGCCCGCATCGACGGCGCCGGGGAGCTCCGTGTGCTCTGGAGCGTCGCGCTCCCCCTCATCCGACCGGCGCTCGTCACCGTCGTGCTGGTCACGTTCATCGGGCCGTGGAACGAGTTCCTCTGGCCGTTCCTCATCACGAAGGAAGCCTCCATGCAACCGCTCGCCGTCTCCCTGGCGAACTACATCTCGAACGTCGCGTCCTCGACCGCGAACCCGTACGGCGCGATCCTCGCCGGCGCGGTCGTGCTCGCGGCCCCCGTCGTCGTGCTGTTCATCGTGTTCCAGCGGTGGTCATCGCG
>NZ_BACW01000080.1:0-1675 GCF_000333315.1 Curtobacterium sp. B8 | reverse complement strand
TTGCCCGTCCACGGCAGGGACGGCGACACGTCCATGAGGGTCTCCCCCACCTTCTCCGCGTCGAGCAGGTGCGAGCCGGGCAGCCGTTCCTGCACGAGGCGGCTCGTCGTCGTCTTCCCCACACCGTGCGTCCCGTTCACCCAGACGATCATGGCGGGACTGTAGCGTGTGGCCATCGACGATCGAGGGGGAACGATGCTCGCAGGGGACGTCGCGGCCAAGCGGTTCGCACCGACGAAGTGGCGTGAGGGGTACGACCAGGGGCAGGTCGACGACTTCCTCGACCGGGTCCGGGCCACGCTGGCGGCGTACGAGCGCGGCCGACCGGCCGAACCGCTGACCGCGGAGGACGTGACGATGTCGCGGTTCCGGCCGACACGGTTCCGGGACGGCTACGACCAGGACGAGGTCGACGACTTCCTCGACCAGGTGGTGGTGGAGCTGCGGCAGCACGAAGCCCGGTGGAGCAGCGGGGCCTGACGCGTGGTCCGCGCGCAGGCCACCGCTGCCTGCGCGCACGCCGAGCTGCGCGACCCGGACGACGGAACGGGAGGCACGATGCGTCGCCACACCGTGCCTCCCGTCGTGTCAGGTCGTCAGCCCGTCAGGGCTGGGCCGTCACTCGGTCGTCGACACCCAGTCGATGAGCAGGTTGCCGCTCGCGCCCCAGTTGCCGGTCTGGAACATGAACCGGTGCGGCGTGGTCGGGACGTCGTGCGTGACCGTCCCGATGACCTTGCCGTCGACCTTGTAGGTGACCGACTTCCCCGGGTCCCAGTCGACCGTGTAGGTGTGCCAGTCACGCCACGAGACGCCCGTGGGGATCTGCACGCGCTCGGCTTCCTGGCCCGGGGTCATCGAGTGGTGGAACGCCATCGGCTCCGACTCGAAGTTGCCCTCGGGGAAGTCGATCTCGCCGTCGGCCCACCGGTTCGAGGTCGGCCACAGCATGAACGCCGCACCGTTGCCGTCGCCGCCCGTCGCCTTCGCGCGGACCGAGAACGAGCCGCCGACGTGGTCGTAGGCGCCGGCCTTCGTGCCGAACGTGCCGGCCGTTCCCGCACCGCCGAGCCGGGCGTCGAGGACACCGTCGTGCACGGTCACGGTCTGGCTCGGTGCGTAGATGCCCGACGTGCCGTCCGGGTACGGCTGCCAGGCCTGCGGGTACCGGCTCGCGACGGCTCCGAGGCCGGCAGCGAGGTCGAAGTCCTCGACGAAGGAGGCGGCCGGCGGCTGGGCACCGCTCGGGTCGGCGGCGGACGACGCGGCCTCGGTCGGCTCGTCGGCTGGGGCAGCCGTCTCGGCCGGCGCCGGGCTCGTCGTCGGGGTCGGGGTCGACTCCTGGATCGGTGCGCCCGTCGGCGTGGCGTCGGGCGTCGCCGTCGAGTCGTCCGACGGCGCCTCGTCGGCGGGGTCGGGCGTCGGCGTGCTGTCGGCGGTCGGGTCGTCCGAGGGCGTCGGCGACGCGGTCGGCGCGGGTGCCGGACGCCAGTGGTGGTGCCAGCCCCACCAAGGGGCGGCGGTGGCTGCGGTGGGGATGCCGATGATCAACGCGGCGGCAGCGGAAGCCGCGATGACGACGTTGCGGCGCTTCACCGGGTGGTCCGATCAGCGGTGGACAGGGGTGTGCTGGTCGCGCAGGGACGCGCGGTCGAGACAGAGAGTCGAGTCCTCG
>NZ_BACW01000081.1:0-2374 GCF_000333315.1 Curtobacterium sp. B8 | reverse complement strand
CGCGAAATCACTGGGACGGGACGAAGGCCGTCCTGTACAACAACGAGAACGTGCAGCGCACCCTCGACGACGCCGCGACCCAGATCCGGCCGCTGCAGGCCAAGGGCATCAAGGTGTCGCTGTCGATCCTCGGCAACCACCAAGGCGCCGGCATCGCGAACTTCCCGACGCAGGCCGCCGCAGAGGACTTCGCCGCCCAGGTCTCCGCCACCGTGTCGGAGTACGGGCTCGACGGCGTCGACCTCGACGACGAGTACTCCGACTACGGCACGAACGGCACCCCACAGCCGAACCAGCAGTCGATCGGCTGGCTCATCAGCGCGCTCCGTGCCGACATGCCCGGCAAGACCATCTCGTTCTACGACATCGGCCCGGCGTCCTCGGCCCTGGCGTCGTCGAGCTCGGCGATCGGCTCGCAGCTCGACTACGCCTGGAACCCGTACTACGGCACGTACTCGGCGCCGTCGATCCCGGGACTCGGCAAGGACCGGCTGTCGGCGGCCGCGGTCGACATCCAGAACACGTCGCAGTCGACGGCGGTGTCGTTGGCGCAGCGCACGAAGGCCGACGGCTACGGCGTCTTCATGACGTACAACCTGCCGGACGGTGACGTCTCGCCGTACGTGTCGTCGCTCACGCAGGTCCTCTACGGGCAGGCCGCGTCGTACCACTGACGCGCGTCGCTCTGGCGGCTCGCCTCGTGCGCCCCGCGGCTCCGGCTCCGGCCTGGAGGCGCGGGGTACGTCCGTCCCGCCACTCGCGTCGGACGGTGATCTCTCCTCCAGTCCGTGGCAGATCCGGTGCACGATCCTCGGGGTACGCGCACCGAAACCGTCACCTCCGGATCCGTGGATCGGCTCGCCCGACGTCGTACGATCGCCGCGTGGAGGTCGAGTTCGACGGCGAGGTCATCGAGTGGCGCGGTCCGGCGCCGTTCTTCTACGCCGTCGTGCCGCCCGACGCGGCCGAGAGCGTCCACGAACTCGCGCCGATGCTGACGTACGGGTGGGGTGTGGTCCCCGCGCGGGTGCGGATCGGGACCGTGACCTGGACGACGTCGCTCTTCCCGAAGGACGGCGGGTACCTCGTGCCGTTGCGTGCGGCGGAGCGGCGGCGTGCGGGCGTGGAGCTCGGGGACGTGCCGCACGTGACGCTGACCTTCGGCGACGCCTGAGGCGCGGCATCGGCGCCGCCGTGATCGGCGAGGGAGCGTCTGTTGGACGTGGAGGGGATGACGGGAATCGAACCCGCGTAGCCAGTTTGGAAGACTGGGGCTCTACCATTGAGCTACATCCCCGCGGCCGCGCACGTGTCGCAGCCCCATCATCGTAGCGGACGAACAGCGACCGACATGCCACCCCTCGTGACGCTCCCGCCGAGCGACCCGGGACGCCCGCCGCATCCGGTGGTCCCGCGTCGTCTCGTACGTGCTGGTCGTCCTCGCCGCGGTCGTGTTCTCGCTCCGCCCGGCACTGTTCGGCGACCCGCAGACCCAACCCGCACACGCGCTCCTGCACGTCTGGCGGATCGTGCTCGGCGTCGTCCTCGTGCTCGCGGCAGCAGCGGTGCAGATCGCCGTCGGCGTCCGGTGGCGGCGGGACCTCCGGCGTCGTGCCGACGAGGACTGATCCCTCCACAGGGACGCGCCGGGCAACACGGATCCACGACGCTCCACAGCTCCCGGGAACCGCGCGCCCGCAGACCGCTACACTCATCGGGGTCGCATGCGCCCTCCCGGCGTGCGTGGCCACCCCTGGCCCAGTCAAACGGGGCGTAGCTCAGCTTGGTAGAGCGCCCGCTTTGGGAGCGGGAGGTCGCAGGTTCAAATCCTGTCGCCCCGACCAGGTCCACAAGAACGTCAACCAACAGGAGTACATCCCTTGGCCACCAGCACCGTCGACAAGCTGAGCGACACCCGCGTCAAGCTCACCGTGAACGTGACGCCGGAAGACCTCAAGCCGAGCATCGACCACGCGTACAAGCACATCGCCGAGCAGATCAACATCCCGGGCTTCCGCAAGGGCAAGGTCCCGCCGGCGATCGTCGACCAGCGTGTCGGCCGTGGCGAGGTCCTGAACCACGCCGTCGGCGACGCGATCGACAACTTCTACCGCCAGGCGGTGGAGGAGCAGGAGCTGCGCATCCTCGGCCGTGCCGAGGCCGACGTCGCCGAGCTCCCGAACGTGAAGGACTTCACGGGCGACCTCGTCCTCACCTTCGAGGTGGACGTGCGCCCCGAGTTCGACCTCCCGGACTACTCGAGCTACGAGCTCACGGTCGACGCCGTGGACGTCACCGACGAGGAGATCGAGGAGGAGCTGCAGAACCTGCGCACCCGCTTCGGCACGCTCGTCACGGTCGACCGTCCGGCGAC
>NZ_BACW01000082.1:0-16071 GCF_000333315.1 Curtobacterium sp. B8 | reverse complement strand
CCGTGGCGGAACTCGTCCCCTGCGCGCGGGCCGTTGAGCGCGCGTGTCGCTCGACCCGTCCTCCGTCGCCGTGGTCCACACGCTCGGACCGGCCGCCCTGCTCGAGGCTCTGACCGGGGTCGACGTGCTGTTCCCCGGGCGCGACGAGGCCCTGGCGTTGACCGAGACGACGGACCTCCGTGTGGCCGTGCGCCGTCTCACCGAGCACGTCCCGCTCGTGGTCGTCACCGTGGGGCCGGAGGGTGCGGTCCTCGGTCGCCCCGGGCGCAGCCCGCAACGCGTCGCTGCGACGCCCGCGACCGTGGTCGACACCCTCGGGGCCGGCGACGCCTTCGCGGCCGGCTTCCTCCGGGCCTGGGCGACGGACCCGGTGCGCATCGGCTCGGCCGCTCGTGAAGGGGGTCGGGTGGCGGCGCGGGCGCTCGGGTTCGTCGGAGGTCGACCGCCAGCCTGACCGGGGCGTGCTCAGACGCGATCGGTGGTCGATCGTCGGCGATCCGCGGTCGATGGTCTGCGAGCGCGCCCGGCCGGCGGTCGCCGTCGGTCAGGACTCGCTGCGCTCGGCCGTCACGTTGAGCGTCTGCACGAGGCCGGCGGCGAGCGGTGCGAGGCGGATCTCGACACGGAGCCGACCGGACGACCCCGGGAGCCACCAACGGAGGTGCGTCGGTGCCGTCGACCGCTCCTCGACGGGCGCGGCGCTGAGGTCCGCACCCACCGCAGCGACCTGTTCGGCCACGTGTCGTCGGCGTCGCTCGTACGGTTCGTCGAGCGCGACGTTCGGGGTGAACACCGCGTCGGCCTGCCGGTCGTCCCACGCCGCGAGCAAGGCCGTCACCCGCTGCTGCGCGGTCCGCGTCGCCGGCAGTGCCGTGACGGCGTCGGCCGGTGCGGCTGCGTCGAGCAGGAGGTCGAGCGCCGCGGTCGCCGCCGCGGACACCTTGGCCTGCGTGGCGTTCTCGAACGCGACGACGCCGAACCCCTGCTCCGCGGACCACCGCATGTGCGCCGAGAACCCGGGGTAGCCGCCCGAGTGGGAGACGATCGGACCGGAGCGGTCGTCCTGCTCGACGAAGAGGCCGAAGCCGTACGCGGTCGCGCGGCTCGAGCCGGGGACCACGCTCGGGGGGACCACCCGCATCGCCTGCTGCATGAGCCGTCGGTCGGCCGGGGAGACCGGGCCGGCCTCGGGTTCGTCGGTGAACGCGGACGCCAGGTGTCGGCCCCACCGGGCGAGGTCGGAGACCGTCGAGAACAGACCGCCGATGGAGGAGAACGCACCGGGTCCGGTCAGGGGGAGCGGCTCCCAGGTCCCCGCGTGGGGTCGGACGCCGACCACCACGTGTCCGTCGGCCTCGGCGGCGGAGAACACGGTGCTGTCGAGTCCGAGCGGGCGGAGCACGGTGCGTGACGCCACCTCGGTGTAGGGCTCGCCGGTCACGTCGGCCACGACCCGGCCGAGGAGCGCGTACCCGAGGTTCGAGTACGCGAAGCGGGTGCCGGGGACGCTGTCGAACAGCAGCCCGCCGGCGAGCACCGCGTCGAGGTCGGCGTCGCTGATCGACTCCTGCCGGTCGGCCCAGGGGTCGTCCGTCGGGAAGCCGGCGGACATCGTCAGCAGCATCCGGATCGTCGGCACGGGGGAGTCGGTGGTGGGGAGCACGACGGCGCCGAACGCCGGGACGTGGTGGGCGACGGGAGCGTCGAGATCGAGACGGCCGTCGGCGACGAGCGCGAGCAGGGTGGCCGCGGTGACGCTCTTCGTGCAGGATGCGATCCGGTACACGGTGCCGGCGTCGGGCGCGAGGCCGTCACCCCGGTCGCCGTGGCCACCGGACGCGACGAGCCCGGTGCGGTCGAACACACCCCAGACGGAACTCGGTGCGACCCCACGGGCGACCCGGTCGGCGAAGAGGGCGTCGATCCGCGCGAGCTCGTCGTGCTGGGTCACGAGCGGCGCATCCGCTCGTAGGCGTCCAGCGCACGCTGGCGCGACTCCTTGAGGTCGACCATCGGTTCCGGCCGGTCCTCGTCGGCGGGGACCCACCGGCGGACGTACTCCCGGTGCGGGTCGAAGCGTTCGAGCTGCCGTTCGGGGTTGAACACGCGGAAGTACGGGGCGGCGTCGAAGCCCGAACCCGCGACCCACTGCCAGTTGCCGGGGTTGTTCGCGGCGTCGGCGTCGACGAGGCAGTCCCAGAACCAGCGCTCGCCCACCCGCCAGTCGACGAGCAGGTTCTTCACGAGGAAGCTGCCCGTCGCGAGGCGGACCCGGTTGTGCATCGCACCGGTGTGCCAGAGCTCCCGCATGCCGGCGTCGACGAGGTCGAACCCCGTGGTGCCCGTGCGCCAGGCGCCGAGCTCGGCCTCGGAGGCGTCGCGCCACGGGAAGGCGTCGAACTCGCGTCGGACGTTGACGGTGGCGATGTCCTCGCAGTGGAAGTACTCGTTCCAGTTGAACTCGCGCCACGCCAGCTGTCGGAGGAACGCGGGGGCCTGCTGGCGCTGCGACGGTTCGAGCTGTCCGTGCAGGCGGTGCCACACCTGGTACGGGCTGATCTCGCCCCAGCGCAGGTGCGGGGACAGGCCGCTCGTGGCGTCCATCGACGGTTCGTCGCGCTGGCCGTAGTCCTCGAGCGCGTGCTCCACGAAGTGCTCGAGGCGTCGGTGCGCGCCGAGCTCGCCCGGGGTCCAGGCGTCGCGGAGCCCGCCCGCCCAGTCCGGCTTCGTCGGCAGCAGGGCCCAGTCGGCCAGGTCGTCGCCGGAGACGTCGGCGGGCCCGGGCAGGTCGCGGGGCTTCGGCAGGGGGTGCCGCGGTTCCGGCAAGGCCTGCGTCGCGCGCCAGAACGGCGTGAACACCTTGTACGGCGCGCCCTGACCGGTCGTGACCGTCCACGGCTCCCAGAGGAGGTTCGCCGCGAAGCTGTGCGCCTCGACGCCGCGGTCGTGCAGGCTCGCCTTGATCCCGGCGTCGATGTCGCGTTCCGCGTGGCCGTAGCGTCGGTTCCAGAACACGGCGTCGGCCCCGGAGTCCGCGACGAGGGCGTCGATGACGTCCGCCGCTGCGCCACGCCGGAGGACGAGGCGCGACCCGCGTTCCCGGAGTGCTTCGTCGAGCGCGGTCAGCGAGTGGTGCAGCCACCACCGTGCCGCGGCCCCGATCGGCCGGACGCCCGGTGACTCGTCGTCGAGGACGTACACGACGGTGAGCGAGCCGCCGTGGTCGATGCCGGCGCGGAGGGCCGGGTTGTCCGCGAGACGGAGGTCGTCGCGCAGCCAGACGATCGCGCCGCTCACACGGAGGCCGTGTCGGGCGAGGGACGGCTGGGTGTGACTCCCTGACCGGCCGCGCGGCGGACCTTCGTGCACAGCTCGGTCAGCGTGCGGAGCTCGCCGTCACTGAGACCGGCGCCGAGCACGGCGGCGATGCTCGCGGCGTGCTGGACGGCGACGGAGCGGTAGACGTCGAAGCCGTGGGCGGTGAGGGCGACGTACACGCCGCGGGCGTCGGTGGGGTCTGGCTGCTTCTCGACGATCCCGCGCGAGGCCAGGCGGTCCACGAGACGGCTCACGCTCGGCTGGGTGAGGAGGAGGTGCCCGGTGAGGTCACGCATCCGGGAGCGTCGACCGGGCTGGGTCGAAAGGTTGAAGCAGACGTCGTACTCGTTGAACGAGATCTCCCCGCCGGGGAACTCCGCGTTGAGGTTCCGCATCACCTGCACCTGTGCGCGGAAGAGTGCCTCCCACGCTGCGACCGCAGTGGCCTTGTCACTCACCTTGCGTGCTCCCTCTGGTCCGTCGCCCAACCCTACCGACGACGCCCGACAGACGGACGAGGGCCGGCCGTCCGAAGACGACCGGCCCTCTCCCTTGCACCAAGAGTGTCCTGCAATCACATTCCACAGGCGGTGCCACAGCAAACACTGCCTGCGTCTTCGACTGTATAACGAAGCGGTAACGGCGCGCTAGCCCGCGATCGGCTCGTTCGCTGCGAGTTCACCATGAGCGGCCGATGAACCCGCCGGGACGATCAGAACAGGTCGGGCGACGGCGTCGACGCGTACCGGACGGCGACGTCGGCGTGCCGGTCGAAGCGGTAGCCGACGCCGCGGACGGTGCGCACGATCTCCTCGAACGCGCCGAGCTTCGACCGCAGCCGTCGGACGTGGACGTCGATGGTCCGTTCGTTCGGGGTCTCGTCCTCACCGTCCGACCACAGGCCGTCGATGATGGCCGAGCGGTCGACGGTGCGGCCCTCGCGGAGCACGAGGAACTGCAGCAGCTCGAACTCCTTGTAGGTCAGGGGAGCCGGCTCGCCGTCGAGCGTCACCCGCTTGCGGGAGATGTCGATGACGACGCCGGTCTCCTCGGGCTCGGGCTTCTCGGCCTGCTTGCGGGCGGCGACGGCGGAGCGGTCCTGCAGGGCGAGCCGGACGACGTCGACGTCACGCCCGCCGGAGCCCTCGGCCGCGACGGCGACCGCGGCGTAGGTCTCCGAGGTCGGCACGAGCTGCGCGGTCAGTGCCTTGAGCTGCTCCACGACGGCGGCGAGGGTCGTGCCGGCGGCGGCGGCCTTCGCCTCGTCGATGCCGACGTAGAGGGCGAAGCCACGGGCCTCGGTGCCCTCGGGCAGTGCACGGTTGCGCTGCGGGGCCACGACGGGGCTGGTGGGGACGGGAGCAGCCTGCGGGGCCACCGGCTGACGGCGGGGACGCAGCGGCGTCACGGTGCCGAGGTCGGTCGGGACGGGGGCCGCGGTACGGAGCGGGGTGCGGGGCTGAGCGATGGTGAGCGACATGGCTGGTTCTCCGGGAGGACGGCCGCGGGTGGAGCGAGGAGGTGCGACCGGTGTCGAATGCGTCGGCCCGGGTACGGCGGGTTCGCCGTGACGTCCCTGCGGTCCTGCTGCGGACCGGGGAACCCGGGGGTACGGGGAGTGACCTGGTCGGACGGCTGGCGTCGTCGACGAGGTCGTCACCCGGGGATCACGCCTGCGCGACCGGGGTGGGGTCGCGGGGGATCCGGCTGGAACGGGTGCCGATCAGGCACACATTCGACAACGCATGACCGACATCGTCGGCATCATCATGCCGATGGTCCCCTGTGCCTCGATGAGGACGCGGGCGGACACGGTTGCAGTCATGGCACGAGTATGGGTGGGATACCAACGCGGTGTCAACCGTCCGACCGGACGGTGCATGCCGCGGGCACGCGCTAAACGGACGGGAGGCCCGTGGCGGATCCCCCACGGGCCTCCCGTCCGTCTGGCGGTCGCGGGAGCGACCGCGCGTCGTCTACTCGGCCAGGCCGTAGAGGCGGTCGCCGGCGTCGCCGAGGCCCGGCACGATGTAGCCGTTCTCGTCGAGCTTCTCGTCGAGCGCGCCGAGGACGATCGACACGTTGCGGTCGCCGACGGCCTGCTCGACGGCGGCGAGGCCCTCCGGCGCGCCGAGGATGCACACGCAGGTCACCTCTTCCGCGCCGCGGTCGAACAGGAAGTCGATCGCGGCGGCGAGGGTGCCACCGGTCGCGAGCATCGGGTCGAGCACGAAGCACTGCCGGCCGGAGAGGTCGTCGGGCAGGCGCTCGGCGTAGGTCTGCGGCTCGAGCGTCTGCTCGTTCCGGGCCATGCCGAGGAACCCGACCTCGGCGGTGGGGACGAGCTTGACCATGCCCTCGAGCATGCCGAGGCCCGCGCGGAGGATCGGGACGACGAGCGGGCGCGGCTTCGCGATCGCGACGCCCATGGTGTGCGCGACCGGGGTGTCGATCGGGGTGGCGGTGACCCGGACGTTCCGCGTGGCCTCGTAGGCGAGGAGCGTGACGAGTTCCTCGGTGAGGGCCCGGAACGTCGGAGAGGGGGTCGTCCGGTCGCGGAGCACCGAGAGCTTGTGGGTGATGAGCGGGTGGTCGGCGACGTGGACTCGCATAGGGTCGAGCCTACCGTGCTGCCGAGTGCCAGGAGGTCCGCGTGGAAGCACCCGCCGCCCGCCCATACGTTGACGCCATGCGAGCCGCGCTCGTCGAGGCGCGGGCCTGCCTCGACACCGGTGACGTGCCCGTCGGCGCGGTCGTGCTCGACGCTGCCGGCGAGGTCGTCGCGACGGGACGCAACGAGCGTGAGGCGCTCCAGGACCCCACCGCGCACGCCGAGGTGCTCGCGCTCCGGGCCGCCGCCGGGGTCACGGGCGACTGGCACCTCGCGGAGCACACGCTCGTGGTCACGCTCGAGCCGTGCGTGATGTGCGCCGGGGCGATCCTCGCGGCACGGGTGCCGCGCGTGGTCTTCGGCGCGTGGGACCCGAAGGCGGGTGCGACGGGGAGCGTCTACGACGTCGCCAGGGACCGCCGTCTGCCGCACCGCTCCGAGGTGGTCGGCGGCGTGCTCGAGGGGGAGTGCGCGGCGCTCCTCGACGACTTCTTCGCCGCTCGGCGCTGACGCGCTCCGCGGGGTGTGCCGGCCGGGAGGCCCGTGGCGGCGCCTCCACGGGCCTCCCGGCCGTCAGCCGGTCACCAGATGACAGCGATGAGCACGTTCGCGATGGCGAGCGCGCCGGCGGAGTGGAAGAACGGCAACGCGGCCTTGTCCTTCGCCTGCCCGGCGTCCGCACGCTTCTGCCGCGACCGAGCGACGAACGCGAGCACGAGCGCGACCAGGGCCACGGCGAGCTTCACGCCGAGCTTGACGTGGTTCGCGCCCCCGTCGGTCGTCGCGTCGACGACCCCCATCAGGCCGAGACCGGTGACGAGCTGCGTGACGAGGCCGATGATGACCCAGTTCGTCTCGAACCCGCCCTTGCGGCGCACCTGGAACAGGAACGCGCCGATCACGGCGGCGAGCCCGACGAAGTGGAGGATGAGCAGGACGTCCTTCAGCACGGTCATGCGCCCATCGTCCCGGAGCGGCCCGGTCCGCCGCCAGCAAGGGCAGCCTCAGTCGGCGGCGCGCAGGACGATCGCCTCGGTCGGCGGACGCGGCCCGGTCCGGAGCACGTCCGGCTCGACGTAGATCACACGGGCGATGGGCACGGCCTGCCGGACCCGGTGCTCCACGGCGTCGATGCCGGCCGCGACGTCGCCGAGCCGTCGGTCGCCGTCGACCGCGACCTTCACGCCGACCATGAGCTCGTCCGGTCCGAGGTAGAGCGTCTTGATGTGGATGATCGAGTCGACCTCCGGGCCGTCGAGCACCGCGTCCTTGATGCGGGCGACGTCGGCCGCGGTCGCACCCTCTCCCACGAGCAGGCTCTTCGTCTCGACGCCGAGCACGAGCGCGACGGCGATGAGCAGGGCGGCGATGAGGATCGTGCCGATCGCGTCGAACACGCCGTTGCCGGTGATCGCGGTCAGCCCGACGCCGAACAGCGCGAACACGAGGCCGGTCAGCGCCGCGGTGTCCTCGAGCATGACGACGGGGAGCTCGGGCGCCTTCGCGCGGCGCACGAACTGCACCCACGACAGCGACCCCTTGTGCGGTGCGGCCTCGCGGAGTGCGGTGCGGAGCGAGAAGCCCTCGAGGCCGATCGCGATGACGAGCACGGCGACCGGGAGCCACCAGCTCTCGAGGGGGTGCGGGTTCCGGAGCTTCTCGATGCCCTCGTACAGCGAGAACACACCGCCGACCGAGAACAGGACGATGGACACGACGAACGCGTACACGTAGCGCTCGCGGCCGTAGCCGAACGGGTGCTCCTCGTCGGCGGCGCGCCGGGCACGTCGGCCGCCGAGCAGCAGGAGCAGCTGGTTCGCGGAGTCCGCGAGCGAGTGCACGCCCTCCGCGAGCATCGACGCCGATCCGCTGATCGCCGCCGCGACGAACTTCACGATCGCGATGCCGATGTTCGCACCGAGTGCGGCGAAGATCGCCTTCGTGCCTCCGGAAGCGCTCACGGGTACCCCTTCAGTCCTGGCCTGCCTGACGATCTTAGGCCGTCGGTAGGGTCGGGGTTCATGACCATCGAACTGCCCCGCACCGCACTCCTCGGCGTCGGCTCCATGTCCGGCGCGGTCCTCGACGGGCTCCTGTCCGCCGGCCTCGACCCCGCCACCGTGACCCTCACGACGAAGTCGGAGGAGTCCGCCGCGGCGCACCGTGCCCGCGGCCTGGACGCGCACGCGAGCGACGCGGAGCCCGACGCCAACCGCGCCGCGGTCCGGGGCGCCGGACTCGTCGTCCTCGGGGTGAAGCCGTACGCGATCGGCGACCTGCTCGCGGAGGTCGCCGACGACCTCGCGCCGGGCACCGTCGTCGTGAGCGTGGCGGTGGGCACGACGACCGCGAGCATGGAGCGGGCCGTCCCGGCCGGCGTCCGCGTGGTCCGCGCCCTGCCGAACACGCCCATCGGCGTCGGGCGTGGCGTCACCGGGATCAGCGCCGGGGCGTCCGCCGACGAGGACGCGGTCGCGCTGGCCTCCTCGCTCTTCTCCGTGTCGGGCTCCGTGATCGAGGTCCCGGAGTCGCAGCTCGACGCGCTGTCCGCCGTGTCCGGCTCCGGGCCCGCCTACGTCTTCCTGCTCGTCGAGCAGTGGCAGCGCGCGGCGGAGGAGCTCGGCTTCACGCCGGAGCAGGCCGCGACCATGGTGCAGGGCACCGTGCGCGGCGCGGTCGCGCTGCTCGAGGCGTCGGACAAGGCCCCCGCGGAGCTCCGTCGGGCCGTGACGAGCCCGAAGGGCACCACCGAGCGAGCGGTCGCCGTCCTGCAGGACGCGGACCTCTCCGGCACGCTCCTGCGCGCGTCGCGCGCGGCGATCGCGCGTGCCGAGGAGATCGCGGCGGGCTGACGCGGCTGCGGTGGTCGTCGCCACGGGACGGCCGGGAGGCACTGGGCGGCCCCGCCACGGGCCTCCCGGCTGACGTGGGGCTGGCGGCCGACCGCCGCGGGTGGCGGACCGGCCGTCACTCGAGGGCGGCGAAGCGCTCCAGGTCGGCGGTGGCGCCGGAGACGATGATGACGTCCTCCTCGCCGATGACGCTCTCCGGTGTGGCGGGGACGAACGCCTGGCCCGGCGTCTTGATGCCGAGCACCGTCAGGCCGAACCGCGTCCGGATGACCGTCGTCGCGAGGTCCTTCCCCCGGACCGCGCGCGGCGGGAACATCTTGACGACCGCGAAGTCCTCGTCGAACTGGATGAAGTCGAGCATCCGACCCGAGACGAGGTGGGCGGTGCGTTCGCCGGCCTCGCGCTCGGGGTAGACGACGTGGTTCGCGCCGATGCGGGACAGGATCACGCCGTGCGACCGACTGATCGCCTTGGCCCAGATCTGCGGGATGCCGAGGTCGACCAGGTTCGCCGTGATGAGGACGCTCGACTCGAGGTCCGAGCCCACGCCCACGACCGCGATGGCGAAGTCCTGCGCGCCGATCTGCCGGAGCGCGTCCATGTCCGTGGCGTCCGCCTGCACGGCGTGCGTCACGCGGTCCGACCACTTCTGCACCAGGCCGGCGTCGGTGTCGACCACGAGCACCTCACGGTGCTGCCGCTCGAGCTGCCCGGCGGTCGCGGCGCCGAAGCGCCCGAGGCCGATGACGAGGACGGGGGCGTCGTGGCTGACGGCCCCGGCGAGCGGGTGGGTGGACGGCAGCGGCGTGCGGGTGCGGTCAGCCAACGATCGGCCTCTCCTCGGGGCGGCGGAACAGTTGCCGGGCCTGGCTGGCGGCGAGGGCGGCGGCGATCGTCACTGTACCGACCCGGCCGAGGAACATCGTGGCGGCGAGCACGTACTTGCCGGCCTCCGGGAGCTCGGCGGAGATGCCCGACGACAGGCCGCAGGTCGCGAACGCCGAGATGACCTCGAACAGCACCCGGTCGAGCGAGTCGCGGGTGATCTGCAGCAGCGTGATCGTCGCCACCGCCACGATCGTGGCGCCCCAGAGCACGACGGCGACCGCAACGCGGAGCACGTCGCTCGGGATCCGACGGCCGAACGCCTCCATGCTCCGGCGTCCGCGGGCCTCCGCGACGGCGGCGAGGAAGAGGACCGCGAGGGTGGTGACCTTGATCCCGCCGGCGGTGGACGCCGAGCCGCCGCCGATGAACATGAGCATGTCGGTCACGAGCAGGCTCGCGCCGTGCATCTGCTCGACGTCGATCGTGGCGAAGCCGCCCGACCGGGTCATCGTCGAGAAGAACAGCGCCTGGAACGCCGTGTGCCCGGCACCGGCCTCGCCGAGCGTGGCCTTGTTGGATGCCTCGAGCCCGGTGTAGACGACCGCGCCGACGACGAGCAGGACGGCACTCGTGACGAGGGTCAGCTTGACGTGGAGCGACCACCGCCGTGGCGTCCGGAACTGCTTCGTGATGGTGCGGATGACCGGGAACCCGATGGAGCCAGCGACCACCGCGACCATGATGAGCGAGAGGAACCAGTAGTCGTTCGCGAACGGGGTGAGGCCCTCGGCGTTGGGGGAGAACCCCGTGTTCGTGAACGCCATCGCCGCGTAGTAGAAGGCATCGCCGACCGCGGTCCAGAACGGGTAGCCGGCGACCAGGACCGACGGCAGGAGCAGCAGGCCGACGGCGACCTCGATCGTGAGCGTGCTCACGGCGACCGTGGCGAGGAGCGTGCCGACCTCCCCGAGCCGGACGGCCTGCCCCTCCGGGACGGCGCCGTGGTGGGTGCGCAGTGGGTTCGAGTCCCCGGCGGCCATGAGCTTCGCCCGGAGTCCGAGCCGTCGGGTGACGACCAGTCCGAGGATCGACGCGAAGGTGAGGACACCGACCGCGCCGATCTGCGTGCCCACGACGATGACGACCTTGCCGAACACGGACCAGTGCGTGGCCATGTCGACCGTCGCGAGCCCGGTGACGCAGACGACCGAGCGGCGGTGAAGAGCGCGTCCGAGAACTGCGTCGGCCGTCCGTCGGCAGCGGCCCACGGCGTCATGAACAGCGACGTGAAGACGAACACCAGGACGAGGAAGACCAGGATCGCCAGGCGGGAGGGGGAGGACCGCAGCACCGCGGACACCTGCGCTGCCCGGCGTCGCGACGGCGAGGGGCCCGCGCGCAACGGCTCCGTGTGCTCCAGCATGCTCGTATGCCTCCCGGGACATGGGCGGGTCGCATGGCATGGTACATCCGCGACGGGGCGGTTAGCCTTGGCCCATGGCCGACATCTTCTCCGTCGTGGCGGACCCCACCCGGCGCGAACTGCTCGGAGCACTGCTCGCCGCGTACGGCTCGGACGTGACCGGCGGGGAGCTCAGTGTCGGCCAGCTCGTCGAGAAGCTCGGGGTCAGCCAGCCCACCGTGTCGAAGCACCTCCGCGTCCTCCGGGACATCGGGCTCGTGTCCAGCCGCGAGGAAGGGCAGCACCGCTACTACCGCCTCGACCCGGAGCCGCTGCTGCCGGTCGAGGAGTGGGTGCTCGCGTTCACGGGGGCCGTGGACGCCGACGGCACACCGGCCACGACCGCGTGGACCCCGGACGGCCAGCCGGTGTCGGTCCGCCGGAACGGCGCCGCGGGCAAGGCCACGGTCGAGGTCGGTACCGAGCTCGGCCGGGTGATGGCCGAGGCCTCCTACCGTGCGTCGGCGGCGCTGACCGGGGCACAGCAGGGCTGGGAGCGGGTCGTCGACCGCGGCCGGAAGCGCTTCACGCGCCGCGGCGAGGACGACTGACCGGCTCCTGCCCGCGCGGCGCCGTGGCCGAGTCGTGACCGAGCACCTGGACACGCGTTCCCAGCGGCCTCTACAGTGATCAGAGACCACACAGGTCACAACCGAACCCGTGCGCGCGACGCCCAGCGGACCGCACGAGGCACCCGAAGGCGGATCATGACCGGCAGTTTCGACGACGTGCGCTTCCTCACCGTGGCCGAGGTCGCGGAGATGATGCGCGTCTCGAAGATGACCGTGTACCGCATGGTGCACGCCGGCGAGCTCCCCGCGATCCGCTTCGGTCGGTCCTTCCGCGTGCCGGAGTCGGCGGTCGCCGACGTCCTGCGCGGTGGCATCGCCGACGTCGGCTGAGCAGTCCCGGAGTGCCGTGTTCGACAGGACCGGCGCGCTCCGCTAGACTCGGCCGGGTTGATTTTCCGCGGTCCCGACGGGCGCGGTGTCCACACATCAGCATCGTTCCGAGCGAGGTCCACTATGGGTTCTGTCATCAAGAAGCGCCGCAAGCGCATGGCGAAGAAGAAGCACCGCAAGCTCCTTCGCAAGACGCGTCACCAGCGTCGCAACAAGAAGTAGGCGCAGCGAAGTACGACCAGTACTTGCACCCGAAGCCCCGGTCCGCCGGGGCTTTCGTGTTCCCGGGGCCAGGGCGAGGGCGATGCGCATGCTCCGCGTGGCTCCGGACGGACCTCGTTACGCTGGGGACATGCCCGCCGTGACCCTCCTGACCAAGCCCGGATGCCACCTCTGCGACGACGCACGACCGATCGTCGAGCGGGTCGTGGCCGAACACCCCGGGACGACGCTGCAGGAGCGGTCGATCCTCGACGACGACGCCCTCCGCGAGGAGTACGCGGAGGACATCCCCGTCGTCCTGGTCGACGGGCGCGTCCACAGCAACTGGCACGTCGACGCCGACCGGCTCCGACGTGCCCTCGAGAAGGCAGGTGCCTCCGCATGATCAGCCACGTCGTCGCCTGGACCCTCCGCGAGGACGTCGACCGCGACGCCGCCATCGCCCGCGTCCGGGAGCTCCTCACGGGCCTGGTCGGCACCGTGCCGTCGATCAGGTCGCTCGAGGTCGTCGAGAACGTCGCCTACCCCGACAAGAACAGCGACCTCGCCGTCGTCGCGACGTTCGACGACCTCGCCGGGCTCGACGCCTACCAGGTCCACCCCGAGCACCAGGCCGCCGCGGCCGAGATCCGCGGACTGGTCACGGGGCGGGCGGCCATCGACTGGGAGAGCTGACCCGCGCCTCCCGGCCCGCGCACGACGACGGCCACCCTCCTGTCGGAGGGTGGCCGTCGTCGTGTCGGTGGGGCTGTCAGGGGGTGAGGCGCGTCGGGCCGCGGAAGAGGTAGGTGACCTCGCGGATCGACGGCTCGTGCAGCGCGAGCATCAGCACGCGCGCCAGACCCATGCCGAACCCGCCGTGCGGCGGGACGCCGTAGCGGAAGAAGTCGAGGTACCAGTCGATCTCGGCGGTGTCGAGACCCTTCTCCTCCGCCTGGGCGGCGAGCCGGTCGACCCGGTGCTCGCGCTGCGCGCCGGTCGAGATCTCGGCGCCGTTGAACAGCAGGTCGTAGCTGTTCGTGAGCGTCGGGTCGTCCTCGTGGCGCATGTGGTAGTACGGCCGGATCGTGGCGTCGTAGTCGGTGACGAACACGAACTCCGAGCCGTGCGTCTCCTTCGCCCAGGCGCTCACGCGGCGCTCGCCCTCGGGGTCGAGGTCGCCGTCGGCGCGGACGACGTCGTAGCCGCTGTCGGCGACGATCTTCCGGGCCTCGGCCAGGGTGACGCGGGGGAACGGTGCGGTCGGCACGACGAACTCGAAACCGAAGACCTCCTCGATCTCCGCGCCGTACTTCTCCTTGACGGCGGTGAAGCCGGCGACGAGGACCTCCTCGTGCATCGCCATGACGTCCTGGTGCGACTCGACCCAGGAGATCTCGGCGTCGACGCTCGTGAACTCGGTTGCGTGCCGGCTCGTGAACGACGGGTCGGCGCGGAAGGCGTCGGCGATCTCGAACACGGCGCCGAACCCGGCGGGCTGTGCCATCTGCTTGAAGTTCTGCGGCGACTGCGCGAGGTACGCGGTCGTCTCGAAGTACTCGAGCTGGAAGAGCTCGGCGCGCGACTCCGACGCCGAGGCCATGAGCTTCGGGGTGTGGATCTCGATGTAGTCGCGGTCGATCCAGTACGAGCGGAACGCGTGCTCCATCGTCGTCTGGATGCGGAAGATGAGGTTCTGCTTGCGGTTCCGCAGGTCGAGGAAGCGCCAGTCGAGCCGCTTGTCGAGCGAGGAGTCGTCCGCGATCGGCGTCTCGGGGATCGCGGCGCTCACGACGGTGAGGGAGCCGACCTTGACCTCGAGACCGCCGAGCTTGACGCGCTCGTCGTGCTTCAGGGTGCCCTGCACGTGCACGAACGTCCCCTTGGCCAGGCCGGAGATCTCATTCGTGGTGGCGAGCGCGGCCTGCGCGGTGTCGTCGCCGTCCTCGGCCTCGCGCGTGGCGGGGTTGACGAGCTGTGCGGCGCCGGTCTCGTCGCGGAGCACGACGAACTGCACCTTCTTCTGGTCTCGGACGGTCTCCACCCATCCGGCGACGGAGACGGGTCCGTCGGGGAGCGCGGCGAGGTCGGCGATGCGGGTGCGTTCGATCACGGGGAGCGAGTCTATCCGGCTCGCTGCGCGGCCGCTGCTCCACGGCGGCTCGCTGTACGGCCGGTCCTCCACAGCGGCTCGCCGTACGGCCGCTCCTCCACAGCGGCTCGCGTCGAGTGCGTCGTCCACAGGTCGGTCGGGAGGCGCGGATCGCCGTCGCCGGGTCCGTAGCGTCGACGACGTGGCCGGGTCGCGAGTTCGAGGGGGTGGTCCCGTGACGGCAGGGACCGAGGGGCTCGCGGCCTGGCCGCCTGCGGCGGTGGCGACGGTGGTGGCGGCGGTCGTGACGACCGGGCTGACGCTGGTCGTCGCGGTGGTCGGCGGGGTCTGGGTGGTGGTGCGGTGGCGGCGCGACGTCGCTCGGGAAGAGCGCGATCGCTACTGGACCCGCCTCACTGTCGTGTTCGAGCTCATCACGGACCGTGAGGTCGGACGCCGTGAGATCGGCCGGGGATTGGCGAAGGCGATGTACGAAATGCAGAAAGTTCCGCGCGGCGAAGAACCGGCCGCGAAGGTGTTGGAGGAGCTCTTGATCGACGGAAGGGGACGAACGTGACCGGTCGACTGCGCCGTGCGTGGGACGCACTGATCGGCCCCGAGCCTCGTACCGGCGGGGTGACACGCCCTCAGGTCGGTCCCGGGCCGGGCGAGGACTTGTGGGAATGGGCGCAGCGACGCTCGATCGAGTGGCAGCTGCACGTCGAGGAAGGGGAACTCCGGATGGAGCTGGCTCGTCGCGAAATGCGAGCGCGGGTCCTCGCGGAGAACGGCGGGGCGAGCAGCTCAGGGGAGTGAGGCGCGGAGCGAACCGAGCGTACCGATGAACTCCTCGGCCATGCCCGCGCGCTCGAGCAGCTTCGCGTGGCGGGCGCGGGCGTCCTCGAGGAACTCGTCGAGCCGTGCTGCGAGGGCTGCCTCGCCCTCGGCGTCGCTCGTCCCGAGGGCGTCGACGACCCGCAGCAACTCGGCCATCTCGTCGAGCGTGAACCCGAGCGGCTTCATGCGTCGGATGACCAGCAGGCGCTCGAGGTCCCCCTCGGTGTAGACGCGGAAGCCACCCGCCGTCCGGCCGCTGGGCACGAGCAGTCCGACCTCGTCGTAGTGCCGGATCGTGCGCAGCGACATCCCCGCGCGTTCCGCGAGCTCGCCGATGTGCATCGTGTTCATGAGGCGCAACCGTAGCAACCCGACCCTGACGTGACGGTAGAGTCGCCGCCGATGTCCGTGATCACCCACGCCCCGACGCCGCCCAGCGTCCTCGCCGCCCTCCGTTCCCCGCGCATGCTCACCAGGGAGGTCCTCGCCGGTGTCGTGACGGCCCTGGCCCTCATCCCGGAGGCGATCTCGTTCTCCGTCGTCGCGGGTGTCGACCCGGCCGTCGGCCTGTTCTCCAGCGTCGTGATCGCGGTCGTCATCGCGATCGTGGGTGGTCGACCCGCGATGGTGTCGGCGGCCGCCGGCTCGGTCGCCCTCGTCATCGCGCCGCTCGTCCGCGACCACGGCATCGCGTACCTCGTCCCGGCCGTCCTGCTCGGCGGGGTGGTGCAGATCGTGCTCGGTCTGCTCGGCGTCGCGCGACTCATGCGCTTCATCCCGCGGAGCGTGAACGTCGCGTTCGTGAACGCCCTCGCCATCCTCATCTTCACCGCGCAGCTGCCGAACCTGTTCGGCCACGACGTGCCGTTCGTCGTCTGGCCGCTGACCGCGCTCGGCATCGCGGTGATCGTCGGCTTCCCGTTCATCACCAGGGCCGTCCCGGCGCCGCTCGTCGCGGTGGTCGTCAT
>NZ_BACW01000083.1:0-2152 GCF_000333315.1 Curtobacterium sp. B8 | reverse complement strand
TCCCGACAGTTCGGGTACGGGACGGGCAAGTAGACCTCGTCGGGCGGGCGCTGCGCGCCTGCGCGCCCCGAGCGCGNCGAGGTTCCTGGCCTCGGAGGAGAAGTCCACCTGCCGGACCAGGTCCGCCGCGTACTGCGCGGCCACGTCCACCACGCCGACCTGCCGGGCCTCGGTGCTCGTGCGCGCCAGGAACCGCACGACCCGCAGCGCGATGTCCACGTCGCGGCGCACGGCGGCGTCGATGCCGGGCCGCTGGACCTTGACCGCGACCTCGGTGCCGTCGTGCAGCCGGGCCCGGTGCACCTGCGCGATCGACGCCGCGGCCACCGGTTCGGGGTCGAACGCGGCGAAGACCTCGTCGACCGGAGCGTGCAGGTCGGTCGCGAGCAGCTCGGCGACCTCGGCGGCGGGAGCCGGTGCCACGTTGCGCTGCAGGTGGGCGAGGCCCTCGGTCCACTCCTCCGGCAACAGGTCGTCCCGCGTCGAGAGCAGTTGACCCATCTTGACGAAGCCGCCGCCCGCCTCCTCGAGGGCGCGACGCAGGTGCTCGGCCTGGTCGCGTCGGAGGTCGCTCGTCGCGGGGTCGTGTGAGAAGTCGAGGCGGCGGAACGGCACGAGGTGGTGGCGTCGGGCGATGCGCAGGAGTTCGGCGAAGCGGCGGCCGCGGGTTCGCAGGCTGCCGACGTCCGCGTCCTGCTGGCCGAGGTCGCTCAGGCGGGGCGGGGTGGGCACCCAGCCAGTGTGCTCCCGTGGCCTGGGTCCGCCGCGTGTGCGTCGGGTAGGCAGGTTCCTCCTGCACCGGCCTGGAGGCACGGGGCGTTCTGCACAGGTCGGGCTGCGGTCACCCCGGGGTCGGTTCGCGGACGTCAGGATGCGGGGATGGAGAAAGCACTCATCAGCGCGGTGATCGCCGCAGCTGCGGCGATCTGCGCCGCCGTGGTCAGTTGGTTCGGGGCATTCCAGTCGCGGCGGGCAGCGGATCGGGAGCACGCGTGGCGGCGCTTCGTCTGGTCGATCGGTGACCAGCGCAGCAAGGCGGAGTACGACATCTCGATCGCTGTGCTCCGCGAACTCGAGCACGTAGCGTGGTGGTCCAAGTCAGACCGGGGGCTCGCCACGCGCGCGCTGCGCCGGGTGACTCCCCCGGACGAACGGTACGACGACAGAGAGGAGCATCGCTGATGCCCATCTTGAAGCCGCTGCCCGACGCCATGGACCCGGATCGTGACGATGACGAGTACTGGGCGTACGAGAACGGCGCCACGGTCCCGGAGTACCTGGAATGGCGTCGCACCGGCGTGCTCACCGTGTCGATGCGCGTCAAGTGGTGGTGGCGGCGGACCCGGCGCGTCCTGCGCTGAACCCGAGCCACGGACCTGCTAGACGCCGACCTCTTGGTACGCCGTGAAGAGCAGGTGGTCCTCCGGACCCTCGAGCGTCGTCGGCTTGCCCACCCCGTCGAGGATGATGAACCGCAGCATGCCGGCGCGCGCCTTCTTGTCCCGGCGCATCGTCGCGAGGAGCCCCTCCCACCGGCCGATGCCGTAGGTGGTCGGCAGCTCGAGCGACTCGAGGATCGCGCGGTGCCGGTCGACCGTGGCGTCGTCGAGGTGCCCGGTGAGCCGCGCGAGCTCCGCGGCGAACACCATGCCGACGGCGACCGCGGCACCGTGGCGCCACTGGTAGCGCTCAGCGTGCTCGATCGCGTGCCCCAGCGTGTGCCCGTAGTTGAGGATCTCGCGGCGGCCCTGCTCGGTGAAGTCGTCCGACACCACCTGCGCCTTGAGCTCGATCGCGAGCTCGACCACGCGCCTGAACTCGGGTGTCGTCGGGTCGGTCACCCGGTCGACGTCCGCCTCGATGACGTCGAGGATCTCCGGCACGGCGATGAAGCCGGCCTTCACGATCTCCGCGAACCCGGTCAGGATCTCGTTGCGCGGCAGGGAGCGGACCAGGTCGAGGTCCGCGACGACCGCACGGGGGGCGGAGAAGGAACCGACGAGGTTCTTGCCCTCGTTCGTGTTTGATCCGGTCTTGCAACCGACGCTCGCGTCGACGATGCCGAGCACGCTCGTCGGGATCGCCACGTACGGGACCCCACGGAGCCAGGTCGCGGCGACAAATCCGGGGAGGTCCGTGACGGCTCCCCCGC
>NZ_BACW01000084.1:0-11202 GCF_000333315.1 Curtobacterium sp. B8 | reverse complement strand
GACCGTGGCCTTGCCGACCGCGGTCGGGCCTGCGAGCACGACGAGTTTCGACGCGGTGCGCTTCCCGACGGGGGCGGCGAGCCACTCGGCCAGGGCGTCCCGCTGCCGGACCCCGAGTCCGCCGAGGCGCTTGGACGAGGCGATGCGCAGCGTCCGCATGACGGCGTCGGCGCGCGCCGGACCGATGTTCTGCAGGGAGGTCAGCAGATCGCGGACCCGGAGGGACTTCTCTGCTGGGGCGCCCTCGTCGGACCAGGCGGCACGGCAGACCTCGAGCGGTGTCCGCTCCCCCGCGACGACGGCCGCCTTGACCGCTGCCCGGGCGCGCCGGGCCGCGACCGCTGCCTGCGCGGCGGCGACACGGTCGACCTCCGGCGGGTTCCGGTGCGCCGGGAGCGCCTCGCGGTCGTTCCCGTCCGTCACGCGGCGGCCCCGAGTGCGGCGGCGATGCGGTCCGCGCGGTCCGCGACGAGCGCGGCGACCCCGTCCGGCCCCTCGACGAGCAGGCCGCGCGACTCGTTCACGAGCACCTGCTCGGCCCGGGAGCCGTAGAGCGAGCGGAGGTCCTCGATGCGGGCCCCCTGCGCGCCGAAGCCCGGCGCGAGCACCGGCGCGATGCCGATGTCGTCGCCGGAGATGCCGAAGTCGCCGAGGTCGAGGGTCGCGCCGAGCACGAGCCCGACGTCGCCGAGGGGCGCATCGCCCGCGTTCCGGTTGTCGTCTGCCACGTCCTCGACGATACCGGCAGCCACGGTCCGGCCCGCACGCTGCCCCTCGGCGAGCACGGCCGTCTGCAGCACGCGCGCCTCGGGGTTGCTCGTCGCAGCGAGCACGAAGACACCCGCGCCGTTCGCCCGCGCCGTGTCGATCGTGCCGCGCAGCGAGCCGTAGCCGAGGTACGGCGACACCGTCATGGCGTCCGCCCGGAACGGACCATCGCGGTCGATCCAGGCTTCCGCGTAGTCGTCACCGGTGCTGCCGATGTCGCCCCGCTTCACGTCGGCGACGACCAGGAGGCCCGCATCGCGCGCCCGACGGAGCGTCGCGTCGAGCGCGCGGAAGCCCGCCACCCCGGCGGCCTCGAAGAACGCGATCTGCGGCTTGACCACGGCGGCGCGGCCGGCGGCCGCGTCGACCAGGGTCGCGCCGAAGGCGGTGAGGCCCTCCTCGTCGCGGCCGAGCCCCCACGCCGCCAGGGTGGCGGCGTGGGGGTCGATGCCGACGCACAGCGCCGAACGCGACGCCATGGCGGACGCGAGCCGGACGCCGAAGGAGGCCGCGCCTCCCCCCATCGGCACGGCCGACCGACCGCTGGCGCGTCGGTCCGGGACCGGCGGCGTGGACCCAGGCTGTGCCACCGCGCTCACCAGGTGGCGCGCTCGAGCGCGTAGTCCTGCAGGCTGCGGACCGTGTGCTCGGTGCCGATCGTCTCGATCGCGGCGACCGCCGCGCCGAGCTGGGCGATCGTCGTGAAGAGCGGCTTGTCCGCGGCGACCGTGGCCGCACGGATCTCGTAGCCGTCCGCACGACCGGCCGCGCCGGACGGGGTGTTGATGACGATGTCGACCTCGCCGCGGGCGAGCAGGTCGACGACGCTCTCCCCGCCCTCGCTGTACTTCCCGACCAGCGTGACCTCGATGCCGTTGCGGCGGAGGACCTCGGCGGTGCCCTCGGTCGCGGTGATCGTGAAGCCGAGCTGCTGCAGACGGTGGATCGGCAGGACGACCTGCCGCTTGTCGGTGTCGGCGACGCTCACGAAGACCGTGCCGCTCGTCGGCAGTCCGCCGTACGCCGCGTCCTGCGACTTGAGGAACGCCCGCGGGAAGTCACGGTCGATGCCCATGACCTCGCCGGTGGAGCGCATCTCGGGGCTGAGCACCGAGTCGACGACCTGCCCGTCGTGGGTGCGGAAGCGGCGGAAGGGCAGCACGGCCTCCTTCACGGCGACCGGCGCCTGCGCGGGCACCGACGAGCCGTCCCGCTCGGGCAGCAGGCCCTCGGCGACGAGCGCGTCGATCGAGGTCCCGGTCATGACGCGGCTCGCGGCCTTCGCCAGCGGGATGCCGAGCGCCTTCGAGACGAAGGGCACCGTGCGGCTGGCACGGGGGTTCGCCTCGAGGACGTAGAGCACGCCGGCGCCGATCGCGAACTGGACGTTCAGCAGGCCCTGCACGCCGATGCCGCGGGCGATCCGCTCGGTGGCCTCGACCACGCCGCGGATCTCCGCCTTGCCGAGGCCGACCGGGGGCAGGGTGCACGCCGAGTCGCCGGAGTGGATGCCGGCCTCCTCGATGTGCTCCATGATCCCCCCGACGTAGAGCCGCTCGCCGTCGAAGAGGGCGTCCACGTCGATCTCCACCGCGTCGTCGAGGAAGCGGTCGACCAGCAGCGGCAGCTCCGGACCGATGATCGCCTGGTCGGCCATCCGGTCGAAGTAGTCCGCGAGGGCGGCCGGGTCGTACACGATCTCCATGCCGCGCCCGCCGAGCACGAAGGACGGGCGGACGAGGACCGGGTAGCCGATCTCCTCCGCCACCGCGGTCGCGCTCGCGAGGTCGTGGGCCGTGCCGTTGCGCGGTGCGAGGAGCCCGGCTTCGTCGAGCATCGCGGAGAACTGCCCGCGCTCCTCGGCGGAGTCGATCGCGGACGGCGAGGTACCGAGGATCGGGATGCCCGCGGCCTCGAGCGGCTTCGCGAGCCCGAGGGCGGTCTGCCCGCCGAGCTGCACGACCACACCGACGAGCTCGCCGGACGCCGCTTCGGCCGCGATGACCTCGAGGACGTCCTCGGTGGTGAGCGGCTCGAAGTACAGGCGGTCCGAGGTGTCGTAGTCGGTCGAGACCGTCTCGGGGTTGCAGTTGATCATGATCGTCTCGAACCCGGCGTCGCTCAGCGCGAAGGACGCGTGCACGCAGGAGTAGTCGAACTCGACGCCCTGGCCGATGCGGTTCGGGCCGGAGCCGAGGATGACGACCTTCTTGCGGTCGCTCGCGGCGACCTCGGTCTCGGCGTCGTACGACGAGTAGTGGTACGGCGTGAGGGCCGGGAACTCACCGGCGCAGGTGTCGACCGTCTTGAAGACCGGCCGGATGCCGAAGCCGTGGCGGGTGTCGCGCGCCTGCTGCTCGGAGATCCCACGCAACGATGCGATCTGCGCGTCCGAGAACCCGTGCTCCTTGGCCCAGCGCAGGGTGTCCGCGTCCAGGGTCTCGGCGGCGGCGACCTCGGACGCGACCTCGTTGATGAGCACGATCTGGTCGATGAACCACGGGTCGATCTTCGTGGCCTCGAACACCTCGGCCGCGGTGGCGCCGGCGACGAGCGCCTGCTGCACGGTGACGATGCGCCCGTCGGTCGGGATCGCCGACTTCGCGAGCAGGGCGTCCTTGTCGAGTTCCGCTGCCGGGGTGTCCCAGTGGAACGACGATCCGCGCTTCTCGAGCGAGCGGAGCGACTTCTGCAGGGCGGTGGCGTAGTTGCGGCCGATCGCCATCGCCTCGCCGACGCTCTTCATGGTCGTGGTGAGGGTGGCGTCCGCCGCGGGGAACTTCTCGAACGCGAACCGCGGGGTCTTCACGACCACGTAGTCGAGCGTCGGCTCGAAGCTCGCCGGCGTGACCCGGGTGATGTCGTTCTCGATCTCGTCGAGGCGGTACCCGATGGCGAGCTTCGCGGCGATCTTCGCGATCGGGAAGCCGGTGGCCTTCGACGCGAGCGCCGACGAACGGGAGACGCGGGGGTTCATCTCGATGACGATGACGCGGCCGTTCGACGGGTCGACGGCGAACTGGATGTTGCAGCCACCGGTGTCGACCCCGACACGACGGATGATGTCGATGCCGATGTTCCGCATGTTCTGGTACTCGCGGTCGGTCAGCGTCAGCGCGGGCGCGACGGTGATCGAGTCGCCGGTGTGGACGCCGACCGGGTCGACGTTCTCGATCGAGCAGATGACGACCGTGTTGTCGAAGTTGTCGCGCATGAGCTCGAGCTCGTACTCCTTCCAGCCGAGGATCGACTCCTCGAGGAGCACCTCGGTGGTCGGGCTGGACTGGAGGCCGTCACCCACGAAGCGGACGAGCTCCTCCTCGTTGTACGCGAACCCCGAGCCGAGGCCGCCCATCGTGAAGGACGGCCGGACGACGAGCGGGTAGCCGAGGTCCTGCGCGTACTCCTTGGCTTCCTCGAGCGTGTGCGCGATGTGGCTCCGGGCGACGTCGGCGCCGGACTCGAGCACGAGCTCCTTGAAGAGCTGGCGGTCCTCACCGCGCTGGATCGCGTCGACCTTGGCGCCGATGAGCTCGACCCCGTACTTGTCGAGGATGCCCTCGGCGTCGAGCTTGATGGCCGCGTTGAGCGCCGTCTGGCCGCCGAGGGTCGGCAGGACCGCGTCGGGCTGCTCGATCTTGATGATCTCCTCGAGCGACGCGCTCGTGATCGGCTCGATGTAGGTCGCGTCGGCGAAGTCCGGGTCGGTCATGATCGTCGCCGGGTTCGGGTTGACGAGGATGACGCGGACGCCCTCGGCTCGGAGGACGCGGCACGCCTGGGTGCCGGAGTAGTCGAACTCGGCGGCCTGCCCGATGACGATCGGACCGGAGCCGATGACGAGGACGGAGTTGATGTCTGCGCGCTTCGGCATCAGTTGGCTTCCTTGGTGACGTCGGCTGCGGGGGTCGTGGTGTCGGCGGTCGCCGCGTCGAGCGGCTTCCCCTCGCGACGGGCTCGGACCAGGTCCGCGAACCGGTCGAACAGGTACATGGAGTCGTGCGGGCCGGCCGCGGCCTCGGGGTGGTACTGCACGCTGAACGCGGGCACGTCGAGCGCACGGAGACCCTCGACCACGTTGTCGTTGAGCGAGTAGTGCGACACCTCGACGCGACCGAACCCGGCCGGCGACTCGAGGACCTCGCCGAGGGGTGCGTCGACCGCGAAGCCGTGGTTCTGGCTCGTGATCTCGACCTTGCCCGTGGTGGTGTCGAGCACCGGCTGGTTGATGCCGCGGTGTCCGAAGGGCAGCTTGTAGGTGCCGAAGCCGAGCGCACGCCCGAGCAGCTGGTTGCCGAAGCATATGCCGAAGAACGGTCGCCCCGTCTTCAGCGACTCCTGCAGCAGCGACACCTGCGCGTCGCTCGCCGCCGGGTCACCGGGTCCGTTCGAGTAGAAGAGCGCGTCGGGGTCCAGCGCTTCGAGCGCTTCGGCCGTGATGTCCTGCGGCACGACGTGCACCTCGAAGCCGCGCTCGGCGAGGTAGCGCGTGGTCGAGGCCTTCACGCCGAGGTCGAGCACGGCCAGTCGGCCGATCTGCTCGCCGACCGCCGGGACGACGTAGGTCTCCGGCGTCGACACGACGGCGGAGAAGCTGGCCCCGGCCATGGTGGCCTGTGCCCGCACCGCGTCCAGCTGCGACTCGGCGGACAGCTCCGCCTCGGGTCCGCTGAACACGCCGCCCTTCATGGCACCGGCGTCACGGATCCGGCGGGTGAGCGCGCGGGTGTCGACGCCCGAGATGCCGACGATGCCGTCCCGCACCAGGTGGTCGTCGAGCGTGGCGTTCGCCCGGTGGTTCGAGACGATGCGGCTGGGGTCGCGCACCACGTAGCCGGCGACCCAGATGCGACGGGACTCCGGGTCCTCGTCGTTGACGCCCGTGTTGCCGATGTGCGGCGCGGTCTGCACCACGATCTGCCCGGCGTAGGACGGGTCGGTCAGCGTCTCCTGGTAGCCCGTCATCCCGGTCGCGAAGACCACTTCACCCAGGGTTCGGCCTCGGGCGCCGTACGCCCGTCCCTCGTAGCGGGTGCCGTCCTCGAGGACCAGTACGGCCCGTTCGCGTGTCATCAGTTCGTCCCTTCGCCCGCGGTGTGCGGGTGCTCGTGCTTCGTCGTCAGTCCCTGCAGGGCGGCGAGTGCTGCTGCAGCGTCGCCCTCCAGGAACCGGAAGTAGGTGTCGAGGTCCGTCGCACCTGCGGCGCCGGTCGCCGTCCATCGCAGACGGACCAGTCCCCCGGGTTCGACGACCCGGTCGATGGCCCAGGTCGCGCGGTCGGCGCCGCGGAGGGCGTCGGCAGCGACCCAGCGGTCGGCTGCTCCGGCGTGGTGCAGGACCACGCCGCGCTCGTGGACGGTCACGCCGCCGCGGCTGCGGAAGCCCAGGCCGCCCGCCGTGATCCGCTCCAGCGGCTGGTCGGCGCGGGTCGTCGCGACGGTGAACCCGTCCCACGACCCGGCCTGCGGACCCGGGTCCGCGGGCACCGGCACGGGAGGCACGGCTGCGGCCTGCGCGCGGGTCCGGCTCCGCCAGGTGCGCGCCATGGCGACGAAGAGCAGCGCCACCAGGAGGAGGATGACCCCACCCGTGAGCCACCGGGCCGCGTCGCCGCTCACCGTGCCGCCGCCCGGACGCCTGCGGCGTGCGCCGCTACGGTCCCGGCATCGACGACCGCGCCGTCGAGGACGGTCGGGAAGCCGTGGTGGAAGGTCGCGACGACCCGACCGGGCAGGCGCATGCCGAGGTACGGCGAGTTCTGTGACTGGCCGGCGAGGTCGGCGACCGAGAAGTCGCGCACCGCGCTCGGGTCGTACAGCGTGACCTCGGCCGGCGCTCCCTCGGCGATGCGCTGGCCGTGGCCCTCGACCCGTCCGATGCGTGCCGGGGCCTCGGACAGCACCCGCGCGACGTCGGCCCAGCCGAGCTGCCCGCTCTCGACCACGGCCGCCTGCACGACGCTGAGCGCGGACTCGAGGCCGACCATGCCGTTCGCGGCGGCCGGCCACTCGCAGCACTTCGCCTCCGAGGTGTGCGGCGCGTGGTCGGTCGCGACGATGTCGATCGTGCCGTCCGCCAGGGCTGCCCGGAGGGCGTCGACGTCCTCGCGGGCGCGGAGCGGTGGGTTCACCTTGTAGCGGGCGTCGTACCCGGGCGCGCCGTCGACCCCGGCGATGAGGTCCTCGGTGAGGACGAGGTGGTGCGGCGTCACCTCGGCGGTGACGTCGATGCCGCGGGACTTCGCCCAGCGGATGACCTCGACGCTGCCGGCGGTCGACACGTGGCAGACGTGGAGCCGCGCGCCGACGTGGTCGGCGAGGAGCACGTCCCGGGCGATGATCGCCTCTTCGGCCACTGCCGGCCAGCCCGCGAGCCCGAGCTCCGACGACAGCCGTCCCTCGTTCATCTGGGCGCCGATGGTCAGGCGCGGCTCCTGGGCGTGCTGCGCGATGACGCCGCCGAAGCCCTTGACGTACTCGAGGGCACGGCGCATGAGCAGCGGGTCGGCGACGCACGAGCCGTCGTCCGAGAACACCCGGACCCGCGCGCGGCTCGTCGCCATCGCGCCGATCTCCGACAGGTGCGTGCCCTGGAGGCCCTGCGACACCGCGCCGATCGGCCGGACCGTGACGTAGCCGGCGTCGTCGCCGAGCGCCTGGACCTGCTCGACGACCCCGGCGGTGTCCGCGACCGGGTTCGAGTTGGCCATCGCGTTCACGGCGGTGAAGCCGCCGGCGGCCGCGGCGCGGGACCCGGTGAGGACGGTCTCGGCCTCCTCGCCGCCGGGCTCGCGGAGGTGGGTGTGGAGGTCGACGAGGCCGGGCAGCGCGACGAGACCGTCCGCGTCCACGACCGTCGCACCGGCCGCGTCGAGACCGGACCCGACCGCGGTGACGTGGCGTCCCTCCAGACGGATGTCGGCACGCGTGCCGTCGACCAGCTGCGCGCCGCGGATGAGGTGGGCGGTCATGCGACGGGCTCCTTCGTGGGTGCTGCGGCCGGCTGCGCGACCGAGGTCGCCGGAGCCGATCCGGTGAGGGCCAGGTAGAGGACGGCCATGCGGACACTGACGCCGTTCGCGACCTGCTCGACGACGGTCGAGCGGGGGTCGTCGGCCGCGACGCCGGCGATCTCGAGGCCGCGGTTCATCGGCCCCGGGTGCATGATCAGCGTCCGCTCGGACAGCCCCGCCGCGCGGGCGGCGGTCAGGCCGAAGTGCCGGGTGTACTCGCGCTCGTTCGGGAAGAACGCGTCGTGCATGCGCTCCTGCTGGATGCGCAGGAGCATCACGACGTCCGGGTCCTCCGCCAGGGCGACGTCGAGGTCGTGGTGGACCGCGGCGCCGAACGGACGGTCGACCGCGGGCAGCAGGGTCGGCGGGGCGACGAAGGTCACCTCGGCCCCGAGCGTCGCGAGCAGCCAGGCGTTGCTCCGCGCCACGCGGCTGTGCAGGACGTCGCCGACGATCGCGACCCGGACCCCGTCGAGGCCCTTCCCGCGGCTCGCGGCACCGTGCAGCCGGCGGCGCATGGTGAAGGCGTCGAGCAGCGCCTGGGTGGGGTGCTCGTGCGTGCCGTCCCCGGCGTTCACGACCGGGACGTCGATCCAGTCCGCGTCCGCGAGCACGCGCGGCGCGCCCGAGGCACCGTGCCGCATCACGATGCCGTCGATGCCCATGGCCCCGAGCGTCTGGACGGTGTCCTTGAGCGACTCGCCCTTGGAGACGCTCGAGCCCTTCGCGGCGAAGTTGATGACGTCGGCCGAGAGGCGCTTGGCGGCGGCCTCGAACGAGATGCGGGTCCGGGTGGAGTCCTCGAAGAAGAGGTTCACGACCGTCTTGCCGCGGAGGGCCGGGAGCCGCTTCACCTCGCGGGTGTTCACCTCGGCCATCTCCTCGGCGACGTCGAGGATGCCGATCGCGTCGGCCCGCGAGAGGTCGGCGGTGGAGAGCAGGTGCTTCACGAGGTCACCCCCGTGCGATGCGCGGCGGGCTGCTGCGCGGCGGGCTGCTGCGCGGCGGGCTGCTGCGCGGCGGGCTGCTGCGGCTCGATCTGCTCGATGACGACCTCGTCGCGGCCGTCGGTCTCGGTCAGCCGCAGCGTCACGCGCTCGTCGGAGGCCGTCGGGAGGTTCTTGCCGACGTGGTCCGCCCGGATCGGCAGCTCGCGGTGCCCGCGGTCGACGAGGACGGCGAGCCGCACCGCCCGGGGACGGCCGATCCCCTGCAGGGCGTCGAGCGCCGCGCGCACGGTGCGGCCGGAGTACAGCACGTCGTCGACGAGCACGACGACCTTGCCGTCGATGCCGCTCGTCGGGATCGTCGTGCGGTGCGGCGCGCGACCGATGCCGTGCCCGAGGTCGTCCCGGTGCATCGTCACGTCGAGGGTGCCGAGCCGCTGCTCGCGGTCGGCCGCCCACTCGGGCTCGATGTCGGACAGGATCGCCGCGAGGCGCTCCGCCAGGACGGCACCCCGCGTCGGGATGCCCAGGAGCACGAGGTCCGAGGCGCCGTGGTTGGCCTCGAGGATCTCGTGCGCGATGCGTGTCAGAGCACGCGTGATGTCGGTGTTCTGCAGGACCGTTCTGGCGCCCACGCCGACCTCCTTCCCCGCCTCACCGGACGGACTTAAAGGACGCTGACGTGGTCAACCCTACCGGGACTCCCGGTCTCCTGCGACCGTCCGACCGGACGGTGCGTCGTGCTGCTTCGCACCGGGGGCCCGGCCGCCCGCGACGGCGCCGAGGACGCCGTTCACGAAGCCGGCGGACTCCTCGGTGGACAGCGACTGCGCGAGCTCGACCGCCTCGGCGATCGCGACCGCGTCGGGGACCTCGCTGTTGAACCGGAGCTCCCAGACGCCCATCCGGAGGATGCACCGGTCGAGCACGGGCATCCGCGCGATGGACCAGCCCTGGGCGTGGTCGACGATCACGGAGTCGATCTCGTGCCGTGCCTCGTCGACGCCCGTGACGATCTGGCGGGCGTAGTCCCAGCTCGAGGCGCGCTCGGGCTGGTCGAGGTGCCGGACGGTCTCGGTGGCGAGGACGTCAGCGATCGGCAGGTCGCGGACCTCTGCCACGTACAGCATGTCGAGGGCGCGCTTGCGGGCCTTCGAACGAGCACTCATAGGACGAGCGCCTAGTTGTTGACGCGGCCGAGGAAGCTGCCGTCGCGCGTGTCGATCTTCACGGTGGTGCCGTTCTCCAGGTACAGCGGGACCTGGATGCGGTGACCGGTCGCGATGATCGTCGCGTCCTTCGTGCCACCGGACGAACGGTCGCCCTGGAGCCCCGGCTCGGTCTCGACCTCGGTGACGATCGACGTCGGGAGCTCGATGTAGAGCGGGTTGCCCTCGTTCATCGCGATGGTGACCATCGCGGACTCGAGGAGGTAGTTCTTCGCGTCGCCGACGACGGTCTCCGAGACGGGGATCTGGTCGTAGGTGTCGGTGTCCATGAACACGTAGGACTCGCCGTCCTGGTACAGGTACTGGTAGTCGCGGCGGTCGACGGTCGCGGTGTCGATCTTGGCGCCCGCGTTGAACGTGCGGTCGACGACCTTGCCGGAGACGACGTTCTTGAGCTTGGTGCGGACGAACGCACCGCCCTTGCCCGGCTTGACGTGCTGGAACTCGACGACCGACCAGAGCTGGCCGTCGATGATGAGAACGGCGCCGTTCTTGATGTCAGTGGTGCTCGCCATGGGTCTTCCGTTCGATGGTGTTGTGAAGGTCTCGCGGACGCGTGGTCCGGCGCGGCGGTCGCTGGCCGGATCGGCGCGACGCCCCGTCGAGTGTAGCGGACGGGGTCGTGCCGCCCCGCGCGGCGCCGCGCGGCGGCGTCCGGTGCGGCGGCCTCGCACCGTGCGACCGCGGCCGGGACGGTGCGGCGGCCTCGCACCGTGCGACCGCGGCCGGGACGGTGCGAGGCTGCCCACAGCGTGCGACGTTGTTCCGCCGCACCGTGTGCACAACCTCGCACCGTGCAGGGAGCTCCGCGCACCGTGCCTGCGCCCCGCCCGCTCAGTCCCGCCGCCGCGCCCGCCACGCGTCGAGCGCAGCCCACCCGAGCAGCACCACGGCCGCCCCGCCGAGCAGCCCGCCGGCCGCCCCGGTCGACAGCACCGCCGTCGGCCGCGCCGGCACGGTCAGGTACACGATCGCCAGGATCCCGGCCCCGGAGCCGAGCAGCACGAGCAGGATCCGCCGGATCAGCCCCGTGACGAGCCGTCGGTCCTGCCGGTCGCCGAAGAGACGGATGTTGACCGACAGCCGACCGGTCTCGATGGCCTCGGTGATGCGGTCCACCCGTCGCGGGAGCTTCCGCGCCGCCGACACGACCCCGAACAGCTCGCGGACCGCGACGTCGCGCAGGGCCGACGGTCGCAACTGGTCCCGGATCTGCTGCTTCGACGAGGTCGCGGGACTCCTCGAG
>NZ_BACW01000085.1:0-3090 GCF_000333315.1 Curtobacterium sp. B8 | reverse complement strand
GTGCGCGTACGGGAACCGCACGATCGCCCGCACCGTCCCCGGGACCGCATCGCCCTCGACCGGCACCGGACCGAGCACGGGTCCGGCGGTCGCGTCCCCGAGCGCCTCGACCGCCGCCGTCACCGCCTCGTCCGTCCCGGTGAGCGTCGCGACGCGGACCGCGGGCGGGAAGTGCAGCTCGCGCCGGTCGGCGAGCTCGTCGTGCGCGGGGACGTCGAGGCGCCAGGTGGCCATCGCGGTGGCCAGCCGACCGCCGATGCCGACGAGGTAGACCTCGGCGCCGGGCGCACCCTTCGCGGCGGCGTTCGTCCAGAAGCGCAGGACGTCCTCCTGCACGCGGAGCCCCTCCCGGGCGAGGAGGCGCTCCCCGTCGAGGAGGAGCACGCACGCGTACCCGCCGGGCACGCTCGGCTCGGCGCCCCGGGTGGCGACGACGACGGCAGGACGCGCCGGGACCTCGTCGAGCGGTCGGGAGCCGTCCGCGACGACGATGCGCGTCCCCGGGAACGCCCGACCGAGTTCGTCGGCGGTGCGTTGTGCGCCCTGGCCGACGGGCTTGAGCTCGCCGCCGCCGCACGTCGGGCAGCGGAACCCGACCGCGAGGGCCCCGCAGAACCGGCACTGCGGCGTCGCGTTCCGGTGCGGCGTGCCGAGCGGACCACCGCACACCCGGCAGTGGGCCCGCTCGCCGCAGTCCGCGCACACCAGCCCCATGCCGAAACCCGGGTTCGCGACCTGAACGAGCACGGGACCGTGCTGGCTCGCCTCGCGGGCCGCGCGCCACGCGGTACTCGGGATGCGGGCCTGCGCGGCGAACCCCTCGGCGCTCGCCTGCTGCGCCGTCGGGATCACCTTCGGGGTGGGCACCCGGTACGGCGCGACCTCCTGCAGCCAGTGCAGCTCGACGAGCCGCTGCACGTCGGTGGAGCGGGCGTGAGCGAGGAAGAGCAGCGCGGCCCCCGACTGCGCCGTCCGGACCAGGGCGACGTCGCGGGTGTGCACGTACGGCGCCCGGGGCTCGACGAACGAGGCGTCCCCGTCGTCCCACATCGCGATGAGTCCGAGCTCGGTCGCCGGTGCGAAGACGGCGGTCCGGTTGCCGATCGCGACCACGGCGTGCGTCCGGGCCTGCAGCAGCGCCTTCGCCCGCTGCCCGTTCGTCTGCTTCGCGTCGAACCGGACGACCCGCTCCGTCGGCAGCACGGCGAGCAGGGCCCGTTCGAGGTCGGCGACGTCGCGGAAGTCCGGGACGGCGAGCACCGCGGACTGCTCCCGCGCCACGACGTGGGACGCGGCCTGGGCGAGGGTCGCGGCCCAGCCCGGCACCCAGACGGGCTCCTCGGCGGAGCCGAGGTCGACGGGGTGTGGGACGGCGTCGACCGCAGCGCGACCGTGGTCGGCGAGGAGTGCCTCCAGGACGCCGTCGGCGTAGCCGGTGACGGGGACGGGCTCGACCGACGGCGGCGACCACGCGGTGTCGCGCGCCAGCCAGGCCTTCTCGGCCCGGACCTGCCGCGTCGGCACGGCGAGCCGGAGCACGTCCGAGGCGACACCCGCAGCACGGTCGGCGACGGCGCGCGCGAGGGTCCAGATCTCGGGCGCCAGGACGGGCGCGGGCGAGAGGACCTCCTCGACCTGGCTGAGCTCGCCGGGCCAGTCCCCCTCCGACACGACCTCGACGACGTACGCGTCGGACATCCGCGCCCCGGTGCGGAGCGGCACCTTCACGCGCACCCCGGGCACGCAGTCGTCCTCGAGCTCGCTCGGCACCCGGTAGTCGAACAGACGGTCCAACTGCGGGAGCGGCGAGTCGAGGACGACGCGCGCGACGGTGGTCACACCCGGCCCTAGACGGTGGCGGTGACGAGTCCTGCTGCGGCGCGGAGCTCCTCGACGCGGTCGAGGTGCTCCCAGGTGAAGCCCGGGAGTTCACGACCGAAGTGGCCGTACGTCGCCGTGGTGGCGTAGCGCGGCTTGAGCAGGTCGAGGTCGCGGATGATCGCGGCCGGGCGCAGGTCGAACACCTGCAGGATCGCGGCCTCGATGGTGGCGTCGTCGACGTGGCCGGTGCCGAACGACTCGACGTACAGGCCGACCGGCTTCGCGCGGCCGATCGCGTACGCGACCTGGACCTCGAGGCGGTCGGCGAGTCCGGCGGCGACGGCGTTCTTCGCGACCCAGCGGAGCGCGTAGGCGGCCGAGCGGTCGACCTTGGACGGGTCCTTGCCCGAGAACGCACCACCGCCGTGCCGGGAGGCACCGCCGTAGGTGTCCACGATGACCTTGCGACCGGTGAGGCCGGCGTCGCCCTGCGGGCCGCCGATCTCGAAGCGACCGGTCGGGTTCACGATGACGTCGACGTGGGACGAGTCGAGGTCGACCAGGTCGAGCACCGGGCGGATCACGTGCTCGGTGACGTCGGCCGTGAGCTGCTCGAGCGTGACGCTCGGAGCGTGCTGGGTCGAGAGCACGACGGTCTCGACGGTCTTCGGGACGACGCCGTCGTAGCCGACCGTGACCTGGGTCTTGCCGTCCGGACGGAGGTAGGGCAGCTCGCCGGACTTCCGGACCGCGGCGAGGCGCTCGGCCAGACGGTGGGCCAGCCAGATGGCGACCGGCATGTACTCGGGCGTCTCGTTCGTCGCGAAGCCGAACATGATGCCCTGGTCGCCGGCCCCCTGACGGTCGAGCGGGTCGACGCCCGCGCCGGACCGGCTGTCGAGCGACTCGTCGACGCCCTGGGCGATGTCGGGCGACTGCGCGCCGATCGACACCTCGACGCCGCAGGTGTGGCCGTCGAAGGAGACCTCCGACGAGTTGTACCCGATGCCCGTGATCACGTCGCGGACCAGCTTCGGGATCTCCACGTAGCCGGAGGTCGTCACCTCGCCGGCGACGTGCACGAGACCGGTGGTGACCATGGTCTCGACGGCGACGCGCGCGTGCGGGTCGACCTCGAGCAGTGCGTCGAGGATGGTGTCCGAGATCTGGTCGCAGATCTTGTCGGGGTGCCCCTCGGTCACCGACTCGGACGTGAAGAGGCGCAGGTTGCTCGTCGTCACCGCGGTCAGTCGGTGGGCTGCTGCTGCT
>NZ_BACW01000086.1:0-1242 GCF_000333315.1 Curtobacterium sp. B8 | reverse complement strand
CCGATCCGCGAGACGTGCCGTCGGCCACGAGCCGTGGGAGGAGGTAGAAGCTCCCCGTCCGGGCCGCGTCCGCTCCCCGGGGTGGAGGACGCCCTCGGCCTCGAGCGGCCCGTCGGCCAGCGGCTCCATGACGAGGCCGACCCGTTCGAGCACGTACGGGAACTCCGCCGCGGGCACGACCCTGGTCATGCCGGCACCTCCTGGTACAGGTACAGCTCGCGACTGCCGCGCGGGGCGTCCCACCCCTGCGCGAAGACCCGTGGACCGTCCGGCGTCGGCCAGCGCAGGAGCCCACCCCACGCGAGCGACCCGCCGGCGTGCACGTCGCGCTGCGTGAAGGGGGCGTCGACCGCGTAGAGCGCCTGCCCGGCTGCGAACGCCCCGTCGTGGTCGGCGAGGAAGAAGTCGAGGACGAGCCGGTCGCCGTCGACCACGGCGCAGGCGACCTCGTGCACGTGCTGCCCGAGGGTGCTGACGTCGAGGTAGTCCTCGTGCGTGAAGGTCCAGTGCAGCATGTCGTCCGAGTGCCCGACGGTGAGCTTCCCGCCGCACCCCTCGGACACGTACATGAGGTACTCGCCGCCGATCCGGACCGCGTTGCCGGCGTCGTCCCGCGGGATCACCGCGCCCTTCGCCCACAGGTGCGAGACCTCGTACGGCACGACGATGCCGGTCTTCTCCCAGTGCACGAGGTCGTCGGAGACCGCCAGGGCGATGTCGCACCCGACGTCGCCCGCGTCCGGGTACGTCTCGCGGAGGTCGCTGCCCCGCGTGTCCCAGATCGCGTTGTAGTAGCACCACCAGCGCCCTTCGGCGCGGTAGAGCTTCGGGTCCTCGACGCCGAGGCCCTCGTTCGACTCCGTCGGCCAGAGGATCGGCGCGCCGTCGTCGACCCAGCCGTCCGCGGTCAGGACCGCGTGCCCGACCCGGGACGACGTCGACTCCTTCACCGGGGACGCCCGGTAGACGAGGTGGAGGGCGTGTCGTGCCTCCAGGCCGGTCGCGGGGTCCACCGCGACCACCGTGCCACGCTCGTCGGGCGCGACCGCGAGGGTGGGGTTGAAGACCGAGGACGCGGTCCAGCCGATGCCCGTCGGGTCGGTCCACCCGGGTGCCGTGAAGGTGAGCGACGGGTCCCGGCGGAACGGGCCGACCATCCACGCGGGTGGGTCGTCGTAGTGTGCCGAGAAGTCGTCGGTCGAGATGCGGTCGGTCAGCGCGTTCGTGTGCTGCAGGGCGCGC
>NZ_BACW01000087.1:0-6615 GCF_000333315.1 Curtobacterium sp. B8 | reverse complement strand
ACCTCGCCTCCCTCGACCGGTGGCAGGCGTTTGTCGACGAACGGGACGACATCGACCGGATCGTCGCGGACGTCACGGCGCTCGCCGAGGCCGGCGACCGCGCGGACGACGTGACGGTCGTCGCGGTGACCTGGGGCGAGCCCCGCCCGGCGTGACGGCCCGGAGCGACCACCTGCGGTGACCACCTGCTCGGGCCGCGGGGTCCCGGCGATCGCGTGCCGTGCCTCCCGGCCCGCGCTGGCGACCCCTAGGATCGTGCCGACGGAGGGGGAGCCATGACGAGTCCGGCCGACTGGGAGACCGAGGGGGCGACCGCACGAGCGGCCGTGCCGAGCGACGCGCTGCGGCAGCCGATCGCGGTCCGGGTCGCGACGTGGACCGGGGTGGTCCTGCTCGTCGTCGCGCTCGTCGTGTACGCGTTCGCGGCCCAGGTCACGGCGGGCGCGGACGAGACCGAGGTGCAGGCGCTGGCTCGCTTCGTGGTCCTGGTCGTCGTGGCGACCGGCGTCGGTGTGCTCGGCGGGGTCGCGCTGCTGCTCCGCCTCGTCGCCGGGGCGTTCCTCCGACGCTGACGTCTCAGGCGGGCGGCGCTGCGGTCGTCCCGATCACCGCCAGGAGTCGGAGCCGGTCGGCGCTCTCGCTGCCGGGCTCGGCCGTGTAGACGAGCAGGTGCTGCGCGCGGTCGGTGTCCTGCAACACCTGGCACTGCAGGGTGAGCGGCCCGACCTCGGGGTGGACGTAGTGCTTCTCCTCGGCGGGACGGACTCCGACCTCGTGCCGTGCCCACAGCTCGCGGAACTCCTCGCTGCGGGCGAGCAGGTCCTCGGCGAGGACGGCAGCTCGGGACCCGGGGCCGCGCAACGCGAGGACGTGGCGGAGGCCCGACGTGTACATCCGCGAGAGGAACGCGTGCTCCTCCAGGGGGTGCAGCGCCCGGGCGGCCGGGTCCGTGAACCAGCGGTACCCGATGCTCCGCGCGTGCCCCGTGCGCACCGACGCGTCGCCGACCAGTGCAGCGGCGAGCGGGGTCTGCCGGAGCGTCTCACCGAGTTCCGTGACGATCTCGGCCGGGGTGTCCACGAGCCGGTCGAGGATCCGCATGATGCCCGGCCCGACGTGGTCGGAGCCGGCGCCCCGCGTCGGCGGCTCGTGTCCGGCGAGGCGGAAGAGGTGGTCGCGTTCGTCGAGCGACAGCCGGAGGCCCTGCGCGATCGACGCCAGCATCTGGTCGGACGGCTGCGGGCCGCGCTCGCGCTCCAGCCGTGCGTAGTAGTCGGCCGACATGTTGCTGAGGAGCGCCGCCTCCTCGCGGCGGAGTCCGGTGGTCCGTCGACGGACACCCCGGGGGAGCCCGACGTCCTCCGGCTGGAGTGCGGCACGGCGGCCGCGGAGGAAGTCCGCCAGTCCGGCTCGGTCGATCATGCGCCGATCCTCTCGCACCGCGCACCTCCCAGCCACGGATCGTCAGGCCGTGGATGCGCGACGGGCACCCGACCAGGCTGGGGCCACCGACCACGGAGGACACACCATGCCACGCACCATCGATCCACCGACCATCCCAGACCTGACCGGGCGCCGAGCCCTCGTCACCGGCGCGAGCGACGGCATCGGCGTCCGGATCGCCGCGCACCTCGCCGCGGCCGGCGCCGAGGTCGTCATGCCGGCCCGGAACGCGGGGAAGGTCGCGGCGGTGCAGGACCGCATCCGGGCCGAGCACCCGGGAGCACGGCTCGAGGCCGAGTCACTCGACCTGTCCTCGCTCGAGTCCGTCGCCGCGCTGGGCGAGCGGCTGACGCGGGACGGCCGTCCGATCGACGTCCTCGTGGCGAACGCCGGCGTGATGACCCCGCCCGAACGGCAGACCACGGCCGACGGCTTCGAGCTGCAGTTCGGGACGAACCACCTCGGCCACGTGGCACTCGTCGCGTCGCTGTTGCCCCTGCTGCGCGCCGGCGGTGACCGGGATGCGGGCGGCAACGGCGCGGGCGGCAACGGCGCGGGCGGCCGCGGCGCGGGCGGCCGCGACGTGGGCGCTCGCGTCGTGGTGCAGACGAGCATCGCCGCGCGCCGAGCTCGGATGCTCTGGGACGACCTGCAGTCCGAGCGCTCCTACGACGGGATGCGGGCGTACGGGCAGTCGAAGATCGCACCGGCGCTCTTCGCGGCCGAACTCGGACGTCGGAGCGCGGCCGCGGGGTGGGGGATCACCACGGCCGTCAGCCATCCGGGCGTCGCCCCGACGAGCCTGCTCGCCGCGCGCCCGGAGATGGGCCGGAGCACCGACACCGCATCGGTCCGGCTCATCCGCTGGCTCTCCGCCCGCGGCTGGGTCGTCGGCACACCCGAGACCGCGGCGTACCCGGCGCTCCTCGCCGCGACCGACCCGGCGGCGGCTGGTCGCTTCGCCGCGCCGACCTGGCGACTCGGCGTCGGCGGCCCCGCGGGGTGGGTCGATCCGTGGCCGACGATGTCCGACCGCGACGAGGCGGCACGGGTCTGGGACGAGTCGCTCCGGCTGACCGGGGCGCGGTTCGCCTGAGCGCGGCGCGGCGCGGCGCGGCGCACTGCGGCGCGGCGCGGCGCAGCGTCGGAGCCGTCGCCGGAGCCCGCGCCCGGCTCCGAGTCCGTGTCCGGTTCCGTGTCCACGCCTGGCTCCGCGTCCGCGTCCGTGTCCGGGCGGAGCACCGTTCCCTCGCCGCCTCGTGCACGGGTTCAATGGGCTCCGGAAGGACGACCATGACATGGACGACGACGCGCGAGGCGTTCGAGCACGCCGCGGAGTGGTTCGCGGCCACCACCGCCGCGCTCGACGCCGTGGGACCGGACGCCTGGCACCGGCCGGCGCTCGGCGAGTGGACCCGGAGCGACCTCGTCGGGCACACGGCTCGAGCACTCCTGACCGTCGAGCAGTACCTCGAGGACGGGACGACGACGTCGACCGCCACCACGCTCGACTACTACCGCACGGTCCGGTCGTCACGGGCGGACCCCGCGGCCGTCGCCGAACGGGGGCGGCAGGCGGGACGAGGCCTCGGCGCTGACCGGATCACCGCTGTCCGTGCGATCGTCGAACGGGTCGCCGGTCGCGTCGGCTCCGCTCCGCCCGACGCCCGGGTGGCGACGCCGATGGGGGAGTGGGCGCTCGCCGCGTACCTGCCGACGCGGGTGTTCGAGCTGACCGTGCACACGATCGACCTGCGGGTCGCGGCCGGCCTCGATGCGGACCCACCCGGTGCGGCTGCTCACGAGGCGCTCCGGGTGCTCGGACTGCTCGTCGCCGACGCCGACGCCGAGGACGCCACGGCGCTCCTCCGGGCGTTGACCGGCCGTGCGGCACTCCCGGTGGGCTGGTCCGTTCTCTGACCGTCTGCTCTGACCCGTCAGACGCCGGCCACGTCGAGCAGCTCGACCTCGGGCGTCGGGTCCGTCGCCAGCCGGGCGTGCGTCTCGACGTCGAACCGCTCGGACCCGTAGCGCAGCTTCGCCCGCTCGACCCCCTCGGCCCGGAACCCCGCTGTCGTCGCCACCCGGCAGGAGGCGGGGTTGTTCACCCGGTGCCCGAGCTCGAGCCGGAACAGTCCGTCGGCGAAGGCCCGCTCGGCGACGGTGGCGACCGCTCGCGTCGCGAGACCGCGCCCGCGCGCGTCACGAGCGAGCCAGTACGACACCCACGCCGAGTCGTGGCGGCGGTCGACGGCGGTGAGCCCGACGTTGCCCACGGCGGTGCCGTCCAGGACGACCGCCCAGTGTCGTCGTCCGGGCTCGGACGTCAGCGCCGATGTGATGAACCGTCGTGCGGCGGCGGTGTGGGGCAGCGGCTCGAACTGCGTCGCCAGGTCGTCGGAGCCGGCGCGTGCGGCGACCAGGGCGTCCGCGTCCCCGGGGAGCCACGGGCGGAGGACGATCACGGCCGCGCGGCCCGTCCTCCGGAGCGTCGCCCGCGGACGACCACGGCCAGCAGTGCCGCGACGAGCAACGGGACGACGAGCGCGGCGGCCGCCCACGCGATCGCCCGTGCGGCGAGGGCGGTCCGGAAGCCGCCCCGCCCGACGACGTACGAGTAGTCGCCGCTGTGCAGGGCGGGGAAGGCCGGAGCGACGGGCCACGCCAGCGCCTCCGCGAGCACCGCGACCACGACCGCGACGCCGGCGAGCAGCAGCAGCACGAGGGCGGGTGCGTGGTGACGGAGCCGTGCGCGCATGCCCCAACGGTAGCGGGACACGCGCGCACGGCACGAGGAGCGGGACGGTTCAGCGCGGAGCGGCCACGGTGGAGCCACCCGGAGCGAGCGGCACCCGCTGGACCCCGGACCCGACGTGCACGGTCCGCACGAGCCGCCCGGTGCGGTCGTACACCGACACCGTGGTGCGCTGCGCGAACGTCGCCGTCGTCGAGCGCACCGACGTCGTCCCGTTCACGAAGAGGTCCGACGGCGACGCACCGGCCGCGCTGTCGGCACCCGACCCCAGCCCCAGGTGTGACACCACCGGGCGGAGGAGCACCGCGTCGAGGTCGGCCGTCCCGCCGCGGACGGTCGCCGTGATCGTCGTCGTGCCCGCGGGAGCGGTGCGCGCGAGCGTGAGCGGGTGCAGGAACGACGGGGTCGGCGCGGTGCCCTGCGCCCCTGCGCCGCCGTTCGGGGTGGAGCCGAGCGACCGGGTCCGGCCGTCCGCTCCCCGCACGGTCCAGTCCGTGCGGCCCGCCGGACCGGAGGCCTCGGACACCACCGGGTACAGCAGCGTGTCCTGACCCAGCGCCGGGATCGTGATCGTCACGGACGACCCCGCCGGAGCGTGCACGTACGCCGAGCCCGACCAGTTCGCCGAGCCGGTCCACGCGGCGTCGGGCCGCACGACCGCAGCGTCTCCGGTCAGCGCCCCACCCTCGGCCTCGACGGTCGTGATGCCGTCGACGTCGGTCCGGGACGTCGTGGTCTCGGCCGAGGTGCGGACCGCCGGGTGGGCGTCGAGCGCGAGCATCGACAGCGCGGTGTGGATCGACGACTCCGCGCCGCAGCCCCGGTTCACCGTGCCGTCCGCCGCGATCCCGTCGACGCACGCGCCGGTCGTCCGGTCGTACACGGGTACGCCCGCCGGGTTCGCGCCGAAGTACCAGCCCGCGGCGATCGCGGCGAGGCGGTCCTGCCCCGTTCCGCCGACCGCGAGGAACGACTGCACGAGCGAGTCCGCGCCGTACGCGATCTGCGTGCGGTCGAACGGCGTCGGCGTCCACCCGTTGTCGGGGCCGCCCGAGGCGAGCACCTCGGCGGCGAACTGCGCGGTCTCGCGGCGGGCGTCCCGCTGCCAGTCCCCGCGGTGGAGCACGGAACCGGCCGAGGCCAGCGCCGCCGGTGCCATCCCGCCCCAGGCGTTCCAGGTCGACTGCGACGTCGCGGACGGCAGGACGGCCCCGAACGGCCACGTGGTCGTGTCACCGCGCTGCATCGCCGCGATGCCGGTCGTCTCCCGCTCGAGCACGGTCCGTGCCTGCCGGTCGCCGGGCACGGCGCGCACGTAGGCGCTCAGCCCGAGCACGGCCTCCGCGGTGGCGCTCGTCGAGTCGGCGATGAGCCACGACGGCACGCGCGACCCGTTCACGGTGTCGTAGCGGCCGTACGACGCGAGTGACTGCCGTTCGAGGGCGTCGAGCGACAGGCGCAGACGGCCCTGCAGGAACCGTGCGAAGCCGGGGTCGGCGTGGCGGATCGCCGGGTACGCCTCACCGAGGGGCCCAGACGGTGCGGCCGACCCAGAACGAGTCGGCGGAGTCCGACGGGTCCGGGGAGTCCGGCGGTGTCGGGCTGGTGTTGAGGGTGCCGTCGGTCTGCTGCCAGAGGACGACGTTGCCGGCGTCCGGCCCGCTGTCCGTCTGCAGGTAGGTGAGCGAGCGCAGGAGCTCCCGCGCGTGCTCGCGACTCGACGCGGTCCCGTTCTGCTGCCAGTCGCGGACGTAGACGACGGCCGCGCGGCTGATGTCGTCCGCGTCGAACGCCCCCTGACCCCAGTGGCCGGTCGCGGGATCGAGCGTGCCACCGCCGACCCGGCGGTAGGTCCCGTCCGCGTTCCGGTCGGCGTAGACCCAGGGTGCGGTGGCCGTCGGGTCGCTCGCCTGCTGGTACGTGCTGTGTCCGGGGACCTCCGGCAGTGGGACGTCGTCGAGCAGGAAGTCGAGGTGGTCGAGGTTCGTGACCGGCCGGGAGGCACTGCTCGCGCCCGACGTGCCGGCTGCGGTGGTCGACGTGGTCGCCTGGGCCGGGGCGGCGACGAGGGTCGTCGCGGCGGTGGTGGCCGCGACGAGCGCGGCCAGGAGGGTGCGATGCACCATTGCATCTCCTCGTTCTCGGGATGAGTGGGTTCGTCACAGGGGTTGGGCGATCAGCGCCGCACGAGTCGTGCGACGCCGATCTTGGAGTCCGCCATGCCGTAGAAGACGTGGTGGACGCCGTCGATCTCCTCGACGGCGGTGGGGAACACGACGTTCGGCACGATGCCTGAGCGCTCGTCGTCGGTGTCCGCGGTCATGAGGGGCTCGCCCGTCCGGACGAGCACCTCCCACGGACGGTCGGCGTCGAAGAGCATGCCCCCCCGCGGCGTAGTTCACGTTCTGCTGCTGTGC
>NZ_BACW01000088.1:0-1307 GCF_000333315.1 Curtobacterium sp. B8 | reverse complement strand
CGAGGGCGACACGGTCACGATCGAGCTGCCGCCCGTCTCCTGGACGGCCGTCTCGATCGGCTGAGGACGCCTCGGCGCACGTCACGGCGGGCGTCGAGTGAGCACAGCGGGTGCCGGATCGCGAGAGCGACCCGGCACCCGCTGCGCTGTGCGGAGGGCGCAGGTCCGCGCTCGGTGCAGCCGGCCTGGAGGCACGGTGCGGCTCCGTCGGACCGGCGGCGGCCCGGTGCGGCGGGCGTCCACCGCGGTCACGGGACCTCCGAAGGCGACGCGCGCTCCCGACACGTGTGGGTTGGGTACGGTGGTCCGAGGGATCGCCGCTCGTCACCGGGGCGGCCGTGGACAGGAGCGGGATTGACGCAGGCACCACCCCGTCGGACCGTCCGGGCCACGGACACCGGCCCGATCGTGCTGTCCGGCCTCCGTGCTGGATGGGAGCCGCTCGCGAAGCAGGCCCTGGTCGCCGCCCTGATCGTCGGCGCCGCCGCTGCCAGCAGCCTCCTCCCCGTCTGGCTGACGATCACCGACGCGGTGGCGATGTGGACCGGTGCCGGTCTCGCGGTCGTGCTGCTCGCGTTCGCCGCCCTGATGGTGAGGACGAGCCGGCTGGTCCGCGCCGAGATCGTCATCCCGCTGCTCGACTTCGTGGCGGTCGGGCTCCTGCGATTCGGCACCGGCGAGTCGCGGTCGGTGTTCCTGGCGATCATCATCCTCCCGGTGATCTGGATCGCTGCCGGTCACGGGCGCTGGCGCGTGCTCGTCCCACTGGCGGGCACGGTCCTCACGCTCCTCCTGCCCCTGCTCCTCGCCCCGGGGCGGGTGTTCCCCGCGAGCGAGGCCGTGCGACTCGTGATCGTGGTCGTCACCTTCGGCGCGGCCGCGGCCGTCGTCAACGAGCTCTCACGCCGGTCCCTGCAGCAGCTCACCGTCGCGCAGCGCTCGCGCCGGGTCGCCGAGGCCGAGGTCACCCAGGCCGCGATCGTCCAGCGGTCGCTCCAGCCCGTCGACGGCCGCGGCCTCCCCTCCGCGGTCCGCGTCGCGGGCACCTGCGTCCCCGCCCGCACGGTCGGTGGCGACTTCTACGACTGGTACCCGACGCCGGACGGCGGCGTCGGCTTCACGCTCGGCGACGTGATGGGCAAGGGCGTCGGCGCCGGCATGATCGCCGCAGCCGTCCGCGCCGTCATCCGCAGCAGTCTGGAGGAGCCGGATCCCGCGCTGGCGTTCCGGTTGACCTCCGCGGGCCTCAGCACCGGTTCGGTCGACATGGTGAGCGCGCAGTTCACCACGTGCTTCCACGGCCGGAT
>NZ_BACW01000089.1:0-1235 GCF_000333315.1 Curtobacterium sp. B8 | reverse complement strand
CGCCTCGTCGAGGAACACCGGGGCGAACCGGGGCCGCGGCCGCGTCTCGTCGCCGAGCTGGTACCGCAGCGCCGCACCGACGATGAACGCCACGAGCTCCTGTGTCTCGCCGCCCGACTTGTCGCCGAGGGAGGAGTACACGCCGAGGTCGTTGCCGTCGACGTCGTACCGCACCGCAGTGATCTCCATGTGCCGTCGGACATCGAGCACCGCGTCACGCGCGGTCGTGCGACCACGGGGTGATGCGGGGTCGGGGCGGATGATCGCCATGAACCGGCGGAGTCGGCGGAACCGGGTCTCGAGCACGTCGTCGGTCAGCTCGGTGTCGACGGACGCGGACAGTGCGCGCAGCTCCTTGCGGAACGACGCGACCTCCTCGCGGGTCACGCGGCGGATGACGATCTTCAGCCGGTCGCGGTTCGCCCCGAACGGCAGCTCCCGGAGGATCTCGTTGACGGGTTCGAGACGCTCCTCGATCTCCACGACCGCGCGGTCGAACGCGCCGGCGAGCGGGACGAGGTCCTCGCCGCTCCACTGCGACAGCCGTCGACGCCACTCGGTGCGTCGGGCGTGCAGGCCGGTGGCGACGATCTGGTCGAGGATCGCGTGGTAGTCGGGGTAGGAGGCCACGCCGGTACCGAGGTTCGGGTCGGGCCACGCGTCCTGGTAGCGCTGGAACGTGAGCGTCAGCGCGGTGGAGGCCGCCGCCGCACCGTCGAGCGCCTGCGAGAGTCGTTCCTCGAGCCGTCGCCGCAACCGTCGGGCCGCGTCGTCGAAGCCGTCGATGCCGTCCGGTGCGCCGACCTCCGCGAACGTCTCGGTCAGCAGCCGGGCCTGTTCGTCGTCGGGCATCGCCTCCGGGGCGTCGTCGAACCGCGCGAGGATCTCGGCGGCCGCGTCCTGCCCGTCGACGAGCACGCCGTGCCGCTCCTCGAGCCGTGTGACGGACAGCCGTGCGGCGGACCGGCGGTCGGACGCCTCGTCGAGGGCCGCGCGGAGCCGGCTGACCGCCGCGCGGAGGGTCCGCAGTCCGTCGTCGGCGGCGAGCAGCGCCTGGCGTTCCTCGTCGAGCTGGGTGAGGGAGGCGTCCACGCCGGCGACGTCGATGCCGTCCCAGGTGGCGTCGACCACGTGCTGGTGCGCCGCGCGGAGGGTGTCGAGGGACGCGATGTCCTGCGCGACGTCGGTCCGACGCGCCTCGAGCGTCGCGAGGTCCTGCGCGATCGAGGCGAGTT
>NZ_BACW01000090.1:0-1750 GCF_000333315.1 Curtobacterium sp. B8 | reverse complement strand
TCCTCGGCGTGACCTCGGCGCGTTCTTCGGGCCGCTGCTCACCGGCCTGCTGCAGAGCGCGCTCGGCTTCCACTTCGGGTTCGGCCTCGCCGCGATCGGCATGGCCGCCGGTCTCGTCCAGTACGGCATCCGCCGTCGCCACCTGCCCGAGGTCGTCCGCCACGTCAGCAACCCGATCGACCGTCGACGCCTGCCGCTCGTCGCGATCTTGGTCGTCGTGGCCCTCGCGCTCGTCGTGACCGCGGTCCTGACCGGGCTGCTGAACGTTCGGAACCTGCCGACGGTCGTGGTCGCCATCGTGATCGTCGCGACCGTCGGCTACTTCGTCGTCATCCTCGGCAGTGGCATCAGCGCCGTGGAGCGCTCGCGCGTGTTCGCCTTCATCCCGCTGTTCATCGGGAGCGCGGTGTTCTGGTCGCTGTACCAGCAGCAGTTCACCGTCGTGACGATCTACGCGGACCAGCGCCTCGACCGGTCGCTCTTCGGGTGGGAGATGCCCGTCTCGTGGGCACAGTCGATCAACCCGGTCTTCATCATCGTGCTGTCCGGGGTGTTCGCGGCGATCTGGACGAAGCTCGGCGACCGCCAGCCGTCCACGCCGACGAAGTTCGCCCTCGGCACCGGCATCATGGGCGTGGCGTTCCTGCTCTTCCTGCCCTTCGTCGGCACCGGTCGGAACGGGACGCCGCTGCTGGTCCTGGTCGCGATCCTGCTCGTCTTCACGATCGCCGAGCTGCTGCTCTCGCCCGTCGGCCAGTCCGTCGCGACAAAGCTCGCACCCGCGAAGTTCCAGACCCAGATGGTCGCGCTGTTCTTCCTGTCGGTGTCGCTCGGCACCGCGGCCACGGGTGTCCTGTCGCAGTACTACGACCCTGCCGACGAGGCGCCGTACTTCACCGTGCTCGGCCTCGCCGCCGTCGTGGTGGGCGTCCTCCTGCTCGTGTTCGCCAAGCCGGTCCTGCGCCTCATGCGCGGCGTCCGCTGATCAGCGCGCCCGACCGCACCGCCGGGTCGCATCCGGTAGCCTGAGGGCTGCCACATCGGCCCCCGCTACCAAGGAGTCACGGACATGCTCGAAGTCATCGCAGGCGTCATCATCGGGATCGGCGTGCTCGGCGGCGTCGGGCTGTGCATGGCCGCGGCAGCCATGATGAAGAGCGGCTCCGAGGAGTACTAGGCCTCGGGCCCAGCTGCCGGCTCGACCGGCACCAACTGACGACTCAGGACGGTCGCGCGCTCGAAGGGGCCGCGGCCGTCCGTCGTGTAGGCGGGCTCGTCGAACGCGACCGTCCAGGTGCGCTGGGTGCCGCCGAGCTGGCTGGCCCCCGGCGCGACGATGACGCCGATCGGCTCGTCGGCCCAGTGCTCGCCGCCCTGGCCGGGGTCGACGACCTGCACGAGCGCGCCGATGCCGAGGCCGGCACGGTCGTCGGGGCGAGGGCTGGGGGAGCGGCGTCCGAACACCCGCCCACCGTACCGCCCCGTGTCCGGCGCTCTGGTCCGTCCCCTCCCACGGCCCTCCAGTCCCGGAGGACCACGCGCCGGTCACGACACCCCGCGCGCGCCACCTCCGTTGGTCACGAGGCGTCGCTCACGCGCGCGCCGGGCGACGGTTCGTGACCTTCGGCCGTACGTGAGCGGGGTGTCGTGACCACCCGGGGCCGGTCGAGCACCCCGTTCATTCCCGTTCCGGCCCCTCCGACCCGGGTCAGACATCCCGTGTGTGCCGCGTCCGTCGGTCACGAAATGT
>NZ_BACW01000091.1:0-1717 GCF_000333315.1 Curtobacterium sp. B8 | reverse complement strand
GCGATGTCGGTGACGCCCCACGGGTTCGCGAAGCGTCCGGTGAAGGTGCGGGGTCGACGCCGTCGGGCACGGGGGCGCCGGGTGCGTCGTCGGCCGCGGCGCGGTCGAGGAGGTCGATGATCGCGGTGGCGATGAGCGTCGCGGGTCCGGCGGCGGCGCTGGTGAGCACCGACACGACGAGCCCGGACGCCGGGTAATAAATTGGCATTGACAATGTGCACGCTGTTGAGTTCTCAAGGACCAGACGCACTCCCCACTCCGTCCGCAGTTCAGCGGGCATCGTCAGAGAGGCTGGTTGGTTGCCCGGGCGAGACTCGGAGGCGACCGTTCCGGCCGTTCCGTTCTCCGCCTCAGCGGCAACGAGTGATTACTTTACGCAGAGGTGAACAGGAGCGCCAACACGGGTCGCATCCCGGGCGTGTCGTACCCCGACTTCCCCGGAACCACGCGGAAGTCGGGGTACTCGAGCCGCGCCCGCGGCTGCCGGGGCGCCCCCGGGAACGACGGAAGGCTCCCCACCGGCACGGCCGAGCCGCCGCTGGCGCGTCGCCTCGGAACCGGCGGCGTGGGCCCAGGTGCGAACCTGCACCGTGCCTCCAGGCAGACCTGCCCAGCCGTCTACTCAGCCGCAGCCAACTGGCCGCACGCCCCGTCGATCTCCTTGCCGCGGGTGTCGCGGAGGGTCGTCGGGATGCCGGCGGCGTTGAGCCGACGCACGAACTCGTCCTGCACGTGCGGCTCGGACGACGTCCACACGGAGCCGGGCGTCGGGTTGAGCGGGATCGGGTTCACGTGCACCCATCCCCGCCCGCGAGCGTTGAGCTTCTCGGCGAGCAGGTCGGCACGCCAGGCGTGGTCGTTCATGTCCTTGATGAGCGCGTACTCGATCGAGACCCGCCGGCCGGTCTTCGCGTAGTACTCGTACGCGGCGTCGATGGCCTCGTCGGCCTTCCACCGCGAGTTCACCGGGATGAGCTCGTCACGGAGCTCGTCGTCGGGCGCGTGCAACGACAGCGCGAACGTGATCGGGATGTTCTCGTCGGCGAGCTTCTTGATCGCGGGGACGAGTCCGACGGTCGACACCGTGATGCCTCGGGCGCTCATGCCGAGGCCGTTCGGCTGCGGCGCGACCATGGTCCGGACGGCGTCCATCACCCGCTTGTAGTTCGCCAGCGGCTCCCCCATGCCCATGAACACGATGTTCGTCACACGTTCGGCGTCGACGCGGTCCTGCCCGCCCTTCCGCGGGTCACCTCCGAGTTCCCCTGCGGCGATCGCGGCGTTCGCCCGGACGATCTGCTCGATGATCTCGGCGGTCGACATGTTCCGGGTCAGCCCGGCCTGCCCCGTCGCGCAGAACGGGCAGTTCATGCCGCACCCGGCCTGGGACGAGACGCACAGGGTGATGCGGCCGGGGTACCGCATGAGCACCGACTCGACCAGGGCGCCGTCGTGCAGCTTCCAGAGGAACTTGATCGTGTCGCCGTTGTCCGTCGCGAGCCGCCGGGTCTCGGTGAGGAGCGGCGGGAGCATGCCCGCCACGAGTTCCTCCCGCTGAGCGGCCGGCAGGTCGGTCATCCGCGCCGGATCGGACGTGTGGTGCGTGAAGTAGTGCGTCGACAGCTGCTTGGCACGGAAGCCGGGCAGGCCGAGCTCCTTGACCTTCTCGACGCGCTCCTCGACCGTGAGGTCGGCCAGGTGCACGGGCGGCTGCCCC
>NZ_BACW01000092.1:0-959 GCF_000333315.1 Curtobacterium sp. B8 | reverse complement strand
CTCGCGGTCGCGGTCCACGTGGAGCTCGAGGAAGAGGTCGTTGAGCCGCGACCGCAGCTGCGCCTCGGCGTCGAGCACCGCACGCCACTCGTCGGCGTGCGTGCGCGCGCTCACGTAGGTGTGGCGGAGCAGCGCGACGAACGCGCGTCGCTGCGGCTCGTCGAGTCGGCCCTCGTCGCCCTCGAAGAGGGCGAAGCTCGTCTCGTCGCGGACCTCGTCCTGCGGGACCGTGCCGAAGTCGTCGACCTCGGCAGTGTCCTCGAACCCGGCCGTGTCGTCGACCGGTGCCGGCGTGGTGTCGCTCACCGTGCCTCCTGTCCGTGTGGTGTTGAAGGTGCTGGGTCGTCCGCCGCGTCGACGCGGACGGTGGCGTCGCCGTCCGCGAGGTCCGCGGTGGGCATGTGGAAGGTGACCGCGCTGCCGTCGGGACGCACGGTGTGGTGTGCGACGACGTGCCGGGCGTCCTCGAAGTCGGGCCGCCCGGTGAGCAGGTGGGCCAGGCCGAAGAGCTCGACCGGCCGCCGCTGCTCGTCGGGCAGGCCGTGGAAGGCGGCGGAACTCGTCGCGGCGGTCGCAGACCGGAGCGCGTCGCGGAGCTCGGCCAGCAGCGGGCCGCCGTGCCGTCGGAGGGTGTCGACGTCGAGGTCCTCGAAGACGTCGTCGTCGGGTTCCTCGATCGGTGGGGGCACGGACTCGGTGTCGGGGTCGTAGAGGCGTTCGCGGAGCGTCTCGACCTCCGCCTGGTCAGGGAGCAGGCCGAGCGGGACGCGGTCCCGCGCGGAACCCTGCTCGATCCAGGCCGCGAGGCCGCGGTTGACCGAGCGGAGGACCGTGTCGAGCTCGCGGTCGCGGACGACGTCGTGCGCCACGATCTGGTCGCGCAGGGTCGCGGTCAGTTGCCGGCGCGGGGCGAGGACGTCCTCGATGCCCTGCCGGAGGATGCTCACCGTGTTGCGGAA
>NZ_BACW01000093.1:0-946 GCF_000333315.1 Curtobacterium sp. B8 | reverse complement strand
CGGGCGCGCTCGCCGGAGCGGTGTCGCGGGACGAGGGCCGGGTCGGCCAGGGCGGTTCGGCGGACGACAGCGAACTGCGCCCGTACCGACCCGGGGACCCGATCCGTCGGGTGCACTGGGGGCAGAGCGCGCGCCGCGGTGAACTCCACGTCCGCCAGACCACGCAGGCCCAGCCGCCGGAGGCCGTCATCGCGCTCGACGTCCGACGCGAGTCCTACCAACGCCTCGGCCGCGACGACCTCGCCGAGCTGTCCGACCTGGGCGGCGACGCGGCGTTCGAGCACGCCGTGGTCGTGGCCGCGAGCGTCGCCCGGGCCCTCGCCGCGCGGACCTCACGTGTCGTCCTGGTCAGCGACGACCCCGACGGGATCACCCGGCACGCGGGGGACGCCGGAGGACTGACCGACGTCCTGGTCGGGCTCGCCGACGTGCGGGTCCGCTCGGACGCTCGCGACGTCACCGAGGTCCTGCCCGACGTCCGCGGGCGCGACGTCCACGGGATGACCGCGGTGGTCACGGGCCGGTGCACGGCGGAGCAGGCGGCCGAGCTCGTCTCCGCCACCATCGGGTCGAGCCGCGGCATCCTCGCCACCATCGTCCCGCCCGAGCCCGTCGTCCGCGGCATCCTCGACCGTGGCGGGTGGCGATCCGTTAGCGAGGTGCCGCCGGCTTCCATTCAGGTCGAGGTGGCCCGGCTCCATGCACCGCGACGCAACGCGGGGAGGCAGACAAGGTATAGGGCGGCGCCTACAATCCATGCCAACCCGTTCCATGTGCTCGCCGAGGCGGCATAAATCGCCGTGACGATCAGCGGTCCAATGATCGAAGTTAGGCTGGTAAGAGCCGCGAGCGATCCTTGAAGCTGTCCCTGATGGTCGTCATCTACCTGCCTGGACAGCATGGCCTGCAACGCGGGCATCCCGATGCCGCCGGAAGCGAGAAGAAT
>NZ_BACW01000094.1:0-4336 GCF_000333315.1 Curtobacterium sp. B8 | reverse complement strand
GGGCCTCCAGGGCGGGAACCGCGGCGAGGAGCTCACGCGTGTAGTCCGCCTGCGGGTGCGCGAACACGTCGGCGACGCTCCCGCGTTCGACGGGGTCCCCGCGGCGCATGACGAGGACCTCGTCCGCGACGTCCGCGACCACGCCCATGTCGTGCGTGATGAGCAGGACGGCGAGGGACCGCTCGCGGCCGAGCGTCCGGAGCAGGTCGAGGATGCCGGCCTGCACGGTGACGTCGAGCGCCGTGGTGGGTTCGTCCGCGATGAGCGCCACCGGGTCGCCCGCCAGCGACATCGCGATCATGGCGCGCTGCAGCTGACCGCCGGAGAGCTCGTGCGGGTAGGCCTTCCGGATCCGCTCCGGGTCGCGCAGGCCCGCGGACCGCAGCAGGTCGTCGATGCGTGCCGAGACGCCGGCGCGGTCGAGACCGGCGGGGTGCGCCCGCACCGCCTCGGCGATCTGGGTGCCGATCGTCAGGACGGGTGTGAAGGAGTTCATCGGCTCCTGGAACACCACGCCGATGCCGGCACCGCGGACCGCGCGGAGCCGCTCGGCGTCCGCACCGATCAGTTGCTCGCCGCGGAAGCGGGCACTCCCGGAGACGCGGGCCTCGGGAGGGAGCAGGCCGAGCAGGCTCATGGCCGACACCGACTTGCCCGACCCGGACTCCCCCACGAGGGCGAGCACCCGGCCGGGCGTCAGCGAGAACGAGACGTCACGGACGACGGGCTCCGCGTCGCCGAACGCGACGTGGAGCCCCTCGACCTCGAGCAGCGGTTCGGTCACTGCTTGAGCGAGACCTTGAGGTAGTTCGGGTACGCCGGGAAGTCCGCGATGCGGAAGTTCTCGACGTTCGAGCCGGCCAGGAAGGACTGCTTCGCGTAGATCAGGGGGACGACGGGAGCGTCCTCCATGATCTTCTCGTCGGCCTGGGCCCAGAGCTTCTCGGCGTCGGACCGGTTGATCGTCCCGGTGGCCTGCTCGATGAGCGAGTCGACCTCCGCGTTCTTGTAGTGCGACACGTTGTAGCCGCCGCCACCGATCTGCGAGGAGTCGTAGAGCGGCTGGATGTTCGCGTTCGCGCTCGGGAAGTCCGGCTGCCAGCTGAACAGCACCAGGTCGTAGTCGTTGCCGTTGGTGGCGTCGGTGTAGAACGAGTCGGAGTCCTCGGGCTTCAGGGTGACCGTGATCCCGGCACGCTTCAGCCCGGCCTGGAGGGCCTGGGACTCGGCGAGCGACGACGAGTCGTTCTGGGTGAGGAGGGTCAGCTTGAGGTCCTCCGCTCCGGCGGCCTCGAGCATCGACTTCGCCTTGTCGACGTCGCCCGAGGCGGACGTCTTGTAGAGGTCGTAGTCCTCGCGGCCCTCGATGCCGGGCGTGATGAGCGTCGAGGCGTAGGTGCCGGCGAGGGCACCGCCCGCCGCGATCCGGTACGACTTCTTGTCGACGGCGTACTGCAGGGCCTGGCGGACCTGCTTGTCGGCGAGCTTGCCCTTCTGGGTGTTGATCGCCATGTACTGGATCGGGCCGGCCTTCGACGTCGCGAGACGGTCCTGCGCCGACGGGTTCGAGCGCACCTGGTTCAGTTCCGCCGCGCCGAGGTAGGTGGCGCCGAAGGAGTCCTTCGCGTCACCGTTGTCGGCGATGAGGGTCTGCGTGACGGTCGACGGGTCCTGGCTCTCCTTGAAGACGACCTTCGACGGGCCGGCGGTGCGGACCGAGTCGGTCTTCGCGCTCCAGTACTTGTTGCGGACGAGCGTGATCTGCGAGCCCTGGGTGTTCGACTGCACCTGGTACGGGCCGCTCGCGACGGGCTTCGCGTCGTACTCGCCCGTGTTCGTGCCCTTGCCGTCCGGCACCGGGGCGAACGCGGGCATCGACACGAGCCACGGCCAGTCGCCGTAGGCCGCGTTGAGCTTGAAGACGATGGTCTTGTCGTCCGGCGTCTCGATGCTGTCGAGCGTCTTGCCGTCGAACGGACCCTTGTACGAGTCGCCGCCGAACAGGAGCGACTTGTGGTAGCTCAGGCCACCGGTGAGCGTCGGCGCGAACGAGCGCTCGATCCCCCACTGATGTCCTTCGTGGTGATCGGGGGCCGTCCCTGGAACTTCAGCCCGTCCTTGAGGTGGTACGTCCACGTCTTGCCGCCCGTCGCTCGAGTCGCCGGTGTTCGTGGCGAGGTCCGGGACGACCTTCGCGACCTTGCCGGGCTCGACGTCCCATGCGGTCAGTCGGCGGAGGACGAGGCCGAGCGTGGTGATGTTGAGGTTCTGGCTCGTCGCCGGGTCGAGGTGGACCGCGGTCGACGTCGTCAGGATGTTGAGCGTGCCGCCCTTGGAGGTGCCGCTGGCGTCGTCCGACGAACCGCCGCCCGAGCACGCGCTGAGCGCGAGTGCTGCTGCGACGGCGACCGCCGCGGTGGTGATCAGGCGCGTGGGGCGTCTCATGACGGTGGTGCTCCTCGTGGGGTGTGGGATGGCGGACGACTGCGGGGGCAGACGTGTCGCGGACGGCGCCCGGGGCACCGGCGGCGTCCATCCTGGCACCGCGGGGCACGCCCGGCCCAATCTCGTCGCGCGGCGGACGTCGCACGACGTAACGGTCCAATCGTCGTGCTACGCCCGGGCATTCCCGATGCGCGCACATCGATCCGGATCCCTTGCTGGTGCGCAGCGCGGCGCGGAGAGCGGCGCCGGGTCTCGGCTCGCCGGTCAGCGGTCGAACAACCCCCCGAGGAAGTCGCCGCCCAGGTTCGACGCCTGCTCGCCGAGCCCGGACACCTGCTCCCCCAGCCCGCTCGCCTGCTCGCCCAGCCCCGAGGCCTGCTCCCCGAAGCCGCCGAGCAGCTGCTCCCCCTCGCCCACGAGCCCCTCGGCACCCTCGGCCAGCCCGAGGTCACCGAACCCCGCGGCGATCCCCTCGAAGTCCACCCCGGAGCCGACGGCCTCCGCCAACACCGGCCCGGCCGCGGCACTCATGACCGCCGCACCCGCGACGGCGACCCCGAGCCCACCGATCGCCATCGCCCCGGCGCCGACCGCGGCACCGCCGGCGAACGCCCCGCCGCGACCGCCGAGGACCCGTCGGAGGAGTCCGGGCCGAGCGACCTCGCCACGGGTGGCCGCACGCGCCAACCCGGCCGCGGAGTCGTCACGCAGGTGCTCGTTCGGCGGGAGCTCGGAGTTCAGCCGGTTGCGGACCTCCTGACGCTGCGCCGGGGTGAGCCGGGCGAACGCGTCGTGGTGGACCTGCTCGAGGCGCTCGGGCGGGGCTGTGCGCAGCAGGTAGTCGTACTTCGCGATGGCCACCCGGTCGGCGTCGACCGGGCCGCGCTGCGCCGGAGACCCGCCGTCCGGTCGGCCCGGGTCGTGCTGCGGGTGGGTCTGCCGCGCAGGGGGCTGGTGACCCTGCCGGGTGCGGTCGTCCCCGGTGAGCTTGTCCGCCGCGGTCCGGACGACGTCGCGCCAGTCGGTCCCGCCCGCGGACGAGCCGCCGCTGGCAGCCCCGGACTGCCCGCGCTTCTGGAGCTGCTTGTCGATGACCTTCGAGGCCATCCCGAGGATGCGGTTGAGGTTCGCCATGACCCAACCTTTGTGATCCCACATGTGAGCACTCAGCATCGCCCCGGTGTGCCGGCCGCTGAACCCGTGCGAGACCCCTGTGAGCGCCCGACTCCGTCCGCCGCCCCGCCCCGCGAACCCGCTCCCGACACCGGGGCCGACCCGCCGCTGGGAGCCGGAGCCCTCAGCTCAGGATGCGCGCGAGGAAGGCGTTCCGGAAGCGCCCGGTCGGGTCGAGGTCACGAGCGAGCGCCGCGAAGTCGCCGAGGCGGGGGTACGCCTCGTGCAGTCGCTCGGCGGTCGCCACCGACACCTTGCCCCAGTGCGGCCGCGGGTCGAAGGGGGCCAGGGTCTCCTCGATGTGGTGCACCGCCGCCTCGACCGCCTCGGGTTCGCGGCGGAAGGTGAAGTGGATGCCGACCGACTGCCGCTCGGACGACGGGGCGAGCCAGGCGGAGTCGGCGGCGATCGTCCGGACCTCGGCCGCGATGAGCAGGGGCGCGAACACGGATGCGAGGGGACGCAGCGCCTCGAGCGCGGCGATCGCGTGCGACGCGGGGATCAGGTACTCGGCCTGGATCTCGGCACCGGTGGAGGGAGTGAACGACGACCGGAAGTGCGGCAGCCGCTCGGACCAGGGCCCGGGGACCCCGCCCTGCTCGGTGACGCCCGCGGTGTCGTTCTCGCCCGGGTGCACGGCGCCGTCGGCCGGCCGGGCGCCGAGCGCGACGAGGTCGACCTGCGGCGCGGGCTCGTCCGTGCGGTGCTTGACCCACAC
>NZ_BACW01000095.1:0-2002 GCF_000333315.1 Curtobacterium sp. B8 | reverse complement strand
CGCCGAGGAGCGACCAGAGGTGGAGCCCGAACAGCGTCACCACGGGCAGGATTCCCGTGCGGAGCCCGTGCCGCACCACGACCTGGCGTTCGGGCAGCCCCTTCGCGCGGGCGGTCCGGACGAAGTCCTGCGACATCGACTCGAGCATCTCGCCCCGCGTGAGCCGGGCGTAGATCGCCGCGCTGATGAACGCGAGGACGCACCACGGCAGGATCAGGTGCGTGAACCAGCCGACCGGGTCGTCGGTGAACGCCACGTAGCCGCTCGTCGGCAGGATCCCCAGCACGAAGCCGAACAGCAGGATCGCCAGCAGGCCGACGAGGTACGACGGCGAGGAGACGCCGGCGACGGCCACGGTCATGACCGCGCGGTCCACGAACGTACCGCGACGGAGGGCCGAGACCGTGCCGCCGACGACTCCGGCGACCAGCCACAGCAGGGCGGCACCGACGGCGATCGACGCTGTGACGGGCAGGCGCGACACGATGAGGTTCGTGACGCTGTCGTGCAGCTGGAACGAGTAGCCGAAGCACGGGGCGGCGCAGTGGATCACCGAGGCGCCGCTGCCGAACGTCCGGCCGGTGAAGATGCCCGCGAGGTACGCGCCGAACTGCGCGAACCAGGGCTTGTCGGTGCCGAGGAACGCCTGCACCTCGCGGAGGCGGTCCGGCGTGCAGGGCTTGTCGCAGATCGCCCGCGCGGGGTTCGTCGGCAGGAGCACGAACAGGGCGTAGGTGATCGCCGCGACGACGAGCAGCACGACGACGGCGCCGAGGACACGGATCGCGATGAAGCGCAGGGTGGTCACCGGGCACCTCCACGGGGGTCGAGGGCGTCGCGGAGCGCATCGCCGAGCACGTTGAACGCGAGGGTGATGAGGAACAGCGCGGCGCCGGGGAAGACGAGGTACATCGGGTCGGTCTGCACCCACCCGACCGCGTCGCCGATGCTGCGACCCCACGACGGCGTCGGCGGCGTGACGCCGACGGCGAGGAAGGAGAGCGCGGCCTCGGCGCCGATCATCGAGGGGATCGAGATCGTCGCGTAGACGGTGATCGTCGCGGCGAGGTTCGGCAGCAGCTGCGTCCGGATGACGTGCCACCGTCCGGCACCCATGGCCGTGGAGGCCACGACGTAGTTCCGGGTCACCAGCGAGAGCGTCTGGCCGCGGACGACCCGCGCGACGCTCGGCCAACCGAAGAACCCGATGACGAGGACGACGAGGACCGGCTTCGGGAACGACGTCGGCACGATCGCGGTCAGGGCGATCATGAACACGAGCGACGGGAATCCGAAGATGACGTCGACGATCCGGGACAGCACACGGTCGTACCAGCCGCCGAAGAACCCGGTGGTCACGCCGACGAGCACGCCGATGACGATCGACAGTGCGGTCGCGGCGAGCCCGATGCCGAGCGAGGTCCGCGCGCCGTAGGTCACGATCGCGAAGAGGTCGCGGCCGGTGAGCGGTTCGACGCCGAACCAGTGCGTCCCGCTCACGCCGCCGAGGGCACCGCGGGGCGCTCCGAAGTCGTTGAGCGCGTCGATGTGGTACTTGTACGGGTCCTGTCCGCTGACGGACGCGATGAGCGGCGCCGCGATCGCGACCACCACGAACACGGCGATGACGACGGCGGCGGCGACGGCCCAGCGGTCCTTCCGGACGCGGCGGACGACGGCACGGAACCCGGTGGTCCGACCGGCAGCCGCCGCGACGGGACGGTCGACGACGTTGGCGGTCACGAGGCCACCCCTTCCCACGCACGCCACGCCTCGCGCCGTTCGGCCTGCCGGACGGGGTCGGCGACGGGCGCGGCCGCGAGGAGCATGCGCGTGTAGTCCTGCTGCGGGTCGTCGAGCACGGCCTCGGTGCGGCCGCGCTCGACGATGCGGCCGTCGTTGAGCACGACGACCTCGTCGGCGAGCTGGGGGACGACGGCGAGGTCGTGGCTGACGAGCAGCATCCGAACCCGAACTCGTCCTGCAGCGGGGCGAGCAGCTC
>NZ_BACW01000096.1:0-1513 GCF_000333315.1 Curtobacterium sp. B8 | reverse complement strand
CACGCGGTCGTTCCTGTTCGCCAGCCCCGGCATCGCAGACGAGTTGGAGGCCCTCCTGCACCGGGCGGAGGCCGCCGGGCTCGGGGTGGGAGCGTCCTGACGACGTCGACACCCCCGGACCGGGCGGGACGTCGCCGCCTTCACCCCCGGGGACCGACTCCGCAGGATCGACTGGCGACGCACCGCACGACGAGCCGAACGCCCCGGGGACCTCTACGTCCGGCGCACTTTCGCCACCGCGGACGCACTGGTGGTGCTCGTCGTCGACGGACGTGACGACCTCGGCCCAGACGTCACCCGGTGGAGCGGTGCCCGGCACGGAGCGCACGAGACGACCTCGCTCGACCTCGCCCGCGAGGCCGCCCTCTCCCTGGCGACCGCGTACATCGGAGCCGGGGACCGGGTCGGCTTCCGGGCCCTGGGCGGTGCCGCGCGATCGGTCGAGCCGGGCGGCGGAACGCGGCACCTCGAACGGCTCCGGTCGACGATCGCCACGGTGACGCCCACCGGCGACGCAGACGGCCCCGCGCGGATGCCGCTCGTGCCGGCCGCATCGCTCGTGGTCGTCCTGTCCACGTTCCTCGACGACCAGCCGGCGACGATGGCGACGACCTGGGCGGCCACCGGGCACCGGGTCGTCGCGGTGGACGTGCTCCCGACCCCGGACCTGCGCCGGGCCAGCAGGCACGAGCGCCTCGCGTTCCGGTTGCTCGCACTCGAACGCGAGGACCGGCTCGCCGAGATGACCGCCACCGGTGTCGAGCGCATCAGCTGGCAGCGCGACGACGGCAGCTCCCCGGCCGTGCAGCTCCGGCTCCTCAGCCGTCCGCGGCGGGCCGGGTGAGCCTGCGTCCCCGAGCCGAGCGGACCGGCGCGCCCGCGATCGGCCGCGCGATCCCGGCGTGGACGATCGGTGCGCTCGGCCTGGTCGCGGGGGTCCTCGGATCGGTCGTGGTCGTCGGGGCGAGCGGCTGGCTCGTCGTCGCGGTCCTCCTGGCCGTGGCCGCCGCGGTCCTGCCCCGCGGGCCGTTCGCCGCCCTGTTGGTCGTGCAGCTCGCGATCGCCGGGCTCGACGGGGCCGACGTCGCCGTGCTCGTCCTGGCGACGCACCTCGTCCTCGCGACGAGCCTGCTCTGGGCGTGGACGCCGCGCACCGCCCGGGTGCAGCTCCGGGCCCTGCTGCCCGCAGCGATCCGGTTCGTCGCCGTGCAGGTCGCCGTGCAGGCGGTCGCGTTCGTCGTGGTCGCCCTGTTCGGCGACGCCGGGCCGGTCGGTGGCGTCTGGCTGGCGGTCGCGGGGGCGGTGGCCCTGCTCGGGCTCGCGCTCGGCCTGGTCGTGCCGATGCTGCTCCGGACCGGGGAGGACACGGGGCACTGAGCGCCCGGCACCGCACCAGCGGGGCGCTGAGCGCCCTACGCCCGGCGCCGCACCCGCGGGTCCACGAACGCGTACACGACGTCGACGATCACGTTCGCGACGACGATGAGCAGCGCCGAGAACAGCGTGAAGCCGA
>NZ_BACW01000097.1:0-6617 GCF_000333315.1 Curtobacterium sp. B8 | reverse complement strand
CGCCACCGGCACCTACCGGCTTGACGTGGTCGACGGTCGCGGAACCGTCACGCGCACGGACGACTCCCCCGTCGACGACGCGGACGTCCGACTCGACGTCGCCGACCTCGGTGCGCTGCTCATCGGGTCGGTGTCGCCCGTGACGCTCGCCGCCGCCGGACTCGTGCGCGCCGCCGACCCCGCCGCGGTCACCCTGCTCCGCGCGATGCTCCTGCCCGCCCGGACGCCGCACGGCATCACGTACTTCTGATGGCCAGCGGAGCGTCTCCGGCCAGGCCCTCCGATGGGCGGGCGGCCGGGCTGTCCGACGGGCGGGCGGCCGGGCCATCCGACGGGCGGGCGGCCGGGCCCTCCGACGTCGCTCGGGCGGTGGCGCGGGCGCGGCAGGCGGTGGCCGTGCTCGCGAGTCCGACGCTCCGCTCCGCGGTCGTCGGCGACGGCGTGCTCGACGACCGGACCCGAACCGCGGTCGACGCCTTCGACTGGGTCGACGAGGACGGCCCCGACCGCGCGCTGCTCGGTTCGACCGCGCGGACGCTGCAGCTGCTGCAGGCACCCGCGGCCGCGCTCGAGTTCGACCGCATCGGACGCATGCCGCACGCCGAGGCCGAACGGGTCCCGCTGTCGCTGCGGATCGTCGGGATCGTGGGTGACCGCCTCGGGCGGGACCGCCCGGTCAGCGAACCGGTGCTGAACGCCGCCATCGCGATGTTCGCCGAGGACGTCGCGGTCGTCCGGCGTGACGCGGTCGACCACGGGCTGCTCGAGCGGACGGACGACGGGGCGGCGTACCGGTTCGCGCGCTAGGCGTCATCGTGCAGGGCGAACGGTGGCCGCCGCGTCCGGTTGCGCTGCGCAGCTTGAACCGTTTCACCGGATCCGCAACGACCCTGCAGAGACGAGGTCGGAAGGCCAGAACGGATGCGCACGATCGTGTTCACCAGCACCCACGCCCGAGCACACGCGCAGCAGCCCGCGCTCGTGGACCTGCTCTCGGCAGGACTCGCGGCGGCCGCGGGGCCGGCACGGGATGGAGCGCCCGACTCCCGATCGACCTACCGACGATTCATGCCCGTGGAGAGCCTCCGACCGTCAGTCGGCGGCGGCAAGCACAGGGCTCGACCCGCCGAGCGCTCGCCGAGCGGGGGGCCGGCAGGCCCGCGTCCGTCGTCACGCGCCCCTCGTGCCGGAACCCAGGCCGCCGGAACAGCCGAGGTGCCGCCTCGTTGCGGGCGTCGGTCATCGTGGTGACTCGGTGCGCAGTCTGCTGACGGAACAGGGCGTCGACGAGGTGACCCAGTGCCTCCAGGCCGGTGACCACGACTGGAACCGCGCGACGGCCGGATCACGGCGGTACGCCGTGAAGGCCGTCCGGTCGGCGGCGCCGAGCGGGGCGAGGACGAAACGGTCCGTCAGCAGCGGGAGGTCGAGCACGGTCGGCACGCTCCTGGACCATACTGCTCGGATGGGACGGGCGAGGGGGACGCAGGAGCACGACGGGCTCCGCTCCGAGCGGCTGCGGCTCCGGCCGTGGACCGTCGCGGACGCCGCGTTCCGCCGTCGGCTCTGGGCGGAACGCGACCCTCGTGTGCCGGCGGGTCGGCGTCTGACAGCGGACGGCAGCCCCTCGCTCGCGGACATGGAGGCCTGGATCCTCGGCTACGAGCCGGAGCCGACGCCGGGCCTCCTCGTCGTGGAACTGGTCGAGGACGAGGCCCCGATCGGGTACTGCGGCCTGGTGCGGAACAGCGTCGGCCGGTCCGGGGACCCCGAGCTGGCGTTCGAGTTCCTCCGGACGTCCTGGGGCCACGGGTACGCGACCGAGGCCGCCCGAGCGGTCGTCGCCCGGGCCGCGGAGGTCGGCCACGAACACCTGGTCGCGACGGTGCGTGAGTGGAACACTGCGTCGCTCACCGTGCTCGGCAAGCTGGGGTTCGTCGACACCGGCGAACGCGAGCACGACCCCGTGCACGGCGACTCCCTCCTGCTCCGGGCGCGGCTCCGCTGAGCCGACGGGTGCGGCTCCGTTGAGCCGACGGGTGCGGCTCCGCTGAGCCGACGGTCGACACGGAACGCGGGACGCGGCCCGCGGGACGCTGGGCTACCTGTTCGCGGTCTCGATCATCGCGATGACGTGCGGCGCAGTCCACCGCAGCAGGGCTCCGGACGGTGGAGCCGCCAGGTCCTCGCCCCAGACCGCGACGGCGGCGCCCGACATCGGCCCGGCGAGGCGCGCACCGGAGTCACCGTCCCAGGACCGCAACGACCAGTTCGCGCGGAGGTCGGCCACCGTGTAGGCGCTGTCGGCCTCGTCGAGGTCGGTCGGCACTTCGTAGAGGTAGTACGAGTCGTAGTTGAGGAGGTTGGTGCCCGCGGCGTACAGGTCGCTCGCCTTCGCGCGGCGCTGTCGGCGTTCCCGGCGTTCGGCGGGGTCCTCGGTGTCGCCGTCGAAGCTCCAGTAGGTGACGCGGATGCGCGGGTCGAGGCGCGCGATCGCGGCGCGGTCGATGCCGTCGTTCCACGCCCAGACCTCGCGGTCGCCCAGGTCCGCCGCCACGGCGTTCATCCACGCGACACGGCCGTTCGCGCTGACGTCCCCGCCCCACTCGTCGCCGCCGATGTGCACGGCCGTGCTCGACGGGAAGGTCTGCTCGACCTCCGCGTACAGGCTCGCGGCCAGCGCTGCGGCGGCCGGCGCGGTGGTGTCGAGTTCGCTCTCGCCCGCACGGATCCGATCGACCCACTGCGCACCGTGCCGCGCCTCGAGCAGGGCGAACGCGGCGGCCATGTGGCCGGGGGTGTCGACCTCCGGCACGATCGCGATGCCGCGCTGGTTCGCGTGGTCGGCGACGGTCCGCGCCTGGGCGACGCTGAGGAACGGGCGTCCGGTCACCCGGCTCGTCCAGACGCCGTCGTGGAGGTCGGCGTCCGCGAGCGTCTGACCGAGCACGTCGCTCTCGATGCCGACGTTCTGGTCGTCGGTGAGGTGCAGGTGGAGGAACCGCCCGCCGTGGTCCGCGAGGAGGTCCACGTACTGCTCGAGGAGCTGCACCGGGTAGTAGGCGCGCGCGACGTCGAGCATCAGCCCGGTCTCGGGACGGGCCCGGGGAGTGCGGGCGGTCGGGACGGTCGCGATCGACGAGCGGCACCCGGTCGCGGTGTACGCACCGGTGCAGGCGAGGACGGTGTACTTCCCGGCGGGGGCGCGGGAGGGCGCCGTGCGCGTCGACCGGACCGTCGTGCTGGCCCCGGGCGCGAGCGAACGCACCGCGACGCGACCGAGCGTGTACTTCCCGGAGCCGGCGGCGAGGTACAGCCAGGCGTCGAGTGCCGGCTTCCGCACGGAGGACGTGTTCTTCACCGTGAGCGCTGTGGTGACCCGAGTGCGGGTCGAGGTCACGGTGCTGTGCGCGGTGACCTTGGTGACCGCGAGCCTCGGGGCGGTGGACGTGCCGGCGGTCGCGGCAGCGCGGGCCGACGACGCAGCGACCGTGGCGCCCGCGGTACCGGCAGCGCGGACTGACGACGCAGCGACCGTGCCGCTCGAGGTCCCGGTCGCGCTGGCGGGCGACCCGGCGGCCGCACCGGCCACGACCACGCCGCCGACCCACACCGCGACCACGAGCCCGATGGCGACGGAACGCCGCACCCGGCGCCGCACCCGCGACCCGGCAGGTCCGGCCGACCCGTCCTGTTCGTCCACTCCCAGTCCCACGGCACTCCCCCGATCAGCCTCGATCGTACCGGCAGCGACGGCACCCCTGTGGCGCGGGCTCGCCGCGGGGTAGCGTGACGCCATGGCCAACGACGACGGACCGCCTCGCCGCGGCATCCCGGTCGTCCCGGTCGTCACCTTCGTCCTCGGCACCCTCGTCGTCGTCGCTGCGGGCCTCGGCGCGCGACCGGTCCTGACGGGTGCCCGGTGGTCCCCCGCCGTCGGCGTGGCCACCGTGGCCCCGGAGCAGCCGCCCGCGTCGGTGCCCGCCACCGACGAGCCGCAACGGTTCGGCGCACAGGCAACGCAGCACGTCGACGTCACGTGGCTCCTCCCCGTCCTGGCGCTGGTCGTCCTCGTCGCCGCGGTCCTCGTGGTGCTCCACTTCCTCCGGAACCGGAACCGCCGCGACCGCCTCGGACCGATCGACGTCGGCACGCTCGCAGCGGACGTGCTGTCCGAGCCCTCCACCGCGGTCGGACTGCAGCGGATCCGGCGCGGGATCGATCGCGCGCTCGCGGTGCTCGCCGAACCCCGCGACCCCTCGGACGCCGTCACCGCGGCGTGGCTCGGACTGCAGGAGTCCGCGGACGACGCCGGCTTCCGTCGAGGGCCGGCGGAGACCCCGACGGAGTTCACCACGCGCATCCTCCGGCAGCTCGACGTCGACGAGACCGCCCTCGGCACCCTGCGCCGGTGCTACCTCGCGGTGCGGTTCGGTGGCGTCCCCGCCACCGCCGCCGACGTCGACGCGGTGCGTGCCGCGCTCCGGACGCTGCAGCGGCAGTGGGCCGCCGTCCCGACGGGTCGGCCGTGAACCCCCGCGCCACCGTCGGCGTGGTCGTGTCCGCCGCGGTCGCGGCGGCCGTCGTGTGGTTCTTCGGGGTCGGCGTCGTCAATTCCTTCCCGTGGGGGGGTTTGTTGCCGCCTTCGGCCTGACCTGAACCGCGATCCGTGACGGGGTCCCCGCGACATGCCCCGTGCCTCCCGTCCGGTCCGCACCCGGCGCCCGACGGGAGCTGTCCGAGACCGCGTGGGCGCTGCGGTCGCGCGGCGGTGTGCCGGAGCGGGCGCTGGCCCGCGCCCGCGCGGTCGCCCGGCACCGACTCCGGACGCTGCACCGTCTCGACCTCGACGAGCCGCACGACCGGGACGCGGCCGAAGCGCTCATGCCGGCCGCGGTCGTCACGGTCCTGCTGCGTGAACGGGGGCCCGAGCTCGACCTCGCGACGTTCGCGAACGTCCTCGGGGCAGTCGAAGCACTCGACGACACGGACAGCCGGACCCCCGGACGCGCCGCGGCCGAGACCGGCGACGACGCGAGCGTCCGGCCCCCCGGACGCGCCGCGGCCGAGACCGGCGACGACTCGAGTGTCCGGACCCCCAGCCGTCCCACCGATCCGAGCGTCCGGACCAGCAGCTGTCCCACCGACCCGACCGCGACCGAGAGGCAGCCGTGACCGCGACACCACCCGAGGCCCTGCCCCCGCTGACCGTCACCGACGTCGCCGCCCGGGCGCAGGAGGTCCTCGACACCGTCGGTGCCGTCGTCGTCGGGATGCGGGAGCCGCTCGCCCTGGCCTTCGCGAGCATCCTCGCCGGGGGCCACGTCCTGTTCGAGGACGTCCCCGGGCTCGGCAAGACCCTCGCGGCCCGGAGCCTCGCCGCCGCCTGCGGCCTCGACTTCCGGCGACTCCAGTGCACCCCCGACCTGCTCCCCGCCGACATCACCGGCTCGTTCGTCTACGCGCCGGCCACCGCCGAGTTCGTCTTCCGACCGGGCCCCGTCTTCACCGGGATGTTCCTCGCCGACGAGATCAACCGCACGTCTCCGAAGACGCAGTCGGCGCTGCTCGAGGCGATGGCGGAGGGGCAGGTCACCGTCGAGGGCGAGGGCTTCCCGCTCCCCCGCCCGTTCCACGTCGTCGCGACCTCCAACCCGATCGAGTACGAGGGCACGTACGCGCTCCCGGAAGCCCAGCTCGACCGCTTCATGGTCCGGCTGTCGGTCGGGTACCCGTCGCGCGAAAGCGAGCAGCGCGTGCTCCTCAACCGCGTCGGCCGGCGGCACGAGGTCGCCGAGGTCCCGGCGGTCATCGACGGCTCCGACCTGCTGCGGATGCAGGCGAACGTCGAGGGCGTGCACGTCGACGAGGACATCGCGCTGTACTGCGTCGACCTCGCGAGCGCGACACGGGCGCACCGTGACGTCCAGGTCGGCGCGTCGCCGCGCGGCGCGCAGGCGCTCATGCTCGTCGGTCGGGCGCGGGCGGTGATGGACGGACGCGACTTCGTCACGCCGGAGGACGTCAAGACCGCGGCGGTGGCGGTGCTCGCGCACCGGGTCTCGTTGACGCCGCAGGCGTGGGCGAACGGGGTGGACCCTGCGCAGATCGTGCGGGGCATCGTGGCGCAGGTGGCGGGACCGCCGGTGGTGGGCGCGGGCGGCGGTCGCGGTGGGTCGCCCGCGGGCGGCGGTCCGGGTGCGTCGGGCGCGGGCGGCGGTCGCGGTGGGTCGCCCGCGTCCGCCGGTCGCGGGCTTTCCGGCGTTCCCGGCGTTCCCGGCGTTCCCGGCCTGGAGGCGCGGTGAGCGTCCCCGACACGTCTCACGCCCGGTCCGGGGCCGGCTCCGACACCGCGCCGGTCTGGGTCCGCAACCCCGCCCTCGTGTTCGGGCTCGCCGCGGGGGTGTTCCTCGCCGGCCTCGGCCTCATCGCGGGGCGGCCGGAGCTCGCGGTCGTCGCGCTCCCCGCCCTCGTGACGGCCGGCTTCGGCGCACGTGGCCGCCGTTCCGGGCTGGGGATCGGCGGCGGAGCGCCCGTGCGGACGACGACCGAGCTCGCACCGTCCGACTCGGGCCGCGGGGTCGGGTACCGGACCGAGGTCACGGCGACGACCCCGC